>DAIDBB010000298.1 GCA_027310325.1 bacterium
GAAAAATCTCCAATTTTTAAGGGAGCATACGATCTATTTGAAAGGCAAAAGGCTTGAACTGGTTCTTTCTGAAGCGTAAGATATATAATTACACGGCGCTCACCCTCTCTTTACTTTCGGCGGCCTTCGGGATATTCTTTCTTTTCTGGATACTGAAGGACGTACTGGCGATGGGGCTCCCGGCGATGGGGAGGGCCTTTTTCACGGAGCTTCCCGCCCCGCCGGGCACCGAGGGCGGGGGGATGGCAAACGCCATACTAGGCACCCTCCTCATGACGGTCCTCGCGACAATAATAGGAGTCCCTTCCGGGATACTCGCCGGGACGTACCTTTCGGAGTACGGGAGGAAAAGCGGCGTGGCATCGGCCGTGAGGTTTTTATCCGACATCCTCGTAAGCGCGCCCTCTATCGTCATAGGCATCTTCGTCTACGCGGTGCTTGTAAGGCCGCTTAAGGGTTTTTCGGCGCTTGCGGGCTCGGTTGCGCTGGCGATAATAATGCTGCCGGTCGTGGTCCGCACGGCGGAGGAGATGCTCAAGCTCGTCCCCGACGCCACGCGCGAGGCCGCGCTCGCCCTTGGAGCGCCGCACTGGAAGGTCACGGTCCACGTCGTTTACAGGGGGGCCCTCCGCGGGATAACGACCGGGGTCATGCTTGCGGTTGCGAGGGTCTCGGGAGAGACCGCGCCGCTTCTCTTTACTTCGTTCAATAACTCTTTCTGGAACGTAAAACTTACCGAGCCCACGGCGTCGCTGACGGTCACAATCTTCAATTACGCCATGGGCCCGTATGAAGACTGGCACCAAAAGGCCTGGGGCGCGGCGTTCCTCATAACCGCGGCGGTGCTCCTCGTTACCGTTACGGCGCGGATATTCCTGAGGAGGAAAGGGCGGGCAGAGTGAAGATACGGATAAAAAACCTCAATTTCTACTACGGCGCCAAGAAGTCGCTTAAGAACATAAACCTTAACGTCATGGAAAACATGGTGACCGCCCTCATAGGCCCCTCGGGGTGCGGCAAGACCACGTTCCTCCGGTGCCTCAATCGCATGCACGACCTTTACCCCGGCAACCGCTACGAGGGCGAGATAATACTCGACGGAAGGAACATCCTCGAAAAGGGTCTCGACCACATAAAATTAAGGAGCAAGGTCGGGATGGTCTTCCAGAAGCCCACGCCGTTCCCGATGTCGGTCTACGAGAACATAGCCTTCGGGCTAAAGCTTACGGGCGTTAAGAAGAAATCCGAGATCGCCGAAAGGGTCGAAAAGGCGCTGAGGGACTCGGCCCTTTTCGACGAGATAAAGGACAGGCTCCACGAGCCGGCCCTCGCCCTTTCGGGCGGTCAGCAGCAGAGGCTCTGCATAGCGAGGGCCGTGGCCGTCGAGCCCGAGGTGATACTCATGGACGAGCCCTGCTCGGCATTGGACCCGGTGGCGACCGCCAAGATAGAGGACCTGATGACGGACCTCAAGAAGAACTATACGGTCGTAATCGTAACGCACAACATGCAGCAGGCCGCTCGCGTCTCGGAATATACGGGCTTTTTCATGATGGGTGAGGTAGAGGAGTTCGACCTGACGCAGAAGATATTCACCGCGCCCTCGAACAAGTTGACGGAAGACTACATAACCGGCAGGTTCGGATAGTTGGGGAAAACTTTCCAGGTTCGGCGGCTCGCCGACTCACGCAGTGACAAGGCGAGCTATAACAATGTTAATCCATTGCCGATTGAAGCCGTCGAAGACGGGTTCAACAAGTTTCCCCCAACGCCCCTTTCAAAGATTTTTAAGGTTTTTTGTCCGATGCCCGGCCTGAGAGAAACTTTCAGCGCGTTCGGGCGGCTAAAAGTGCTTGAGTAAGACCGTACTCTGAGGCAAAATGAAATTGACGGCGGAATATTTGTAAAGACACGGAGGAGAGATGACCCGCGAGGCGTACCACAAGGCGTTGAATGAAGTCCAAAATGATCTCGAGCGGATGGCCGAAATGGTCGGGGCCGCCATAAAGGATTCGATGGCGGCCCTTAAGAGCAGGGACATCGAGGCCTCGAAAAAGATAGTCAGGAACGACATCAATATAAACAAGAAACGGTTCGAGATAGAGGAGAAGT
This sequence comes from bacterium, assembly GCA_027310325.1. Classification (GTDB taxonomy): domain Bacteria; phylum Desulfobacterota; class GWC2-55-46; order GWC2-55-46; family GWC2-55-46; genus JAKAIQ01. The sequence continues at coordinate 2,113 of DAIDBB010000298.1, forward strand.
GCATCCGCCTCATAGCCACCCAGCAGCCGATGGCCGTTGACCTCCGGATACTGGCCGCGGTCATAAACATCATAACCGACCTCGAGAGGATCGGCGACCATGCCGAGGGCATAGCGAAGATAAGCATCGCAATCGGGGACGAGCCGCTCGCAAAGCCCCTCGTTGACATGCCTGTGATGGCCGGCAAGGCCCTCTCGATGCTCCAGAGGTGCATGAAGGCGTTTCTCGACCGGGACGTCGAGACCGCGAAGAAGATCTGCAACGAGGACGACGATGTCGACGCCCTTTACGACAGGATATACAGGGACCTGATACTCCTCATGGTCGAGAACCCGAAGCTCATAAAGGACGCGACCTACCTCATATGGGCGGCCCACAATATCGAGAGGATGGCCGACAGGGTGACCAACATAGCGGAGCGCGTCGTCTACATGGTCACCGGGAAGATGGAGGAGATGAACGTCTCTAAGTACTGACGAAGAGCGAGATGACGAACATCAGCGTAAGTATCATCATGACGACGGCCGTTGCCCACGCTATCCTGTCATAGGTCTTCGAGTTCGTATACCCCCCCATAAGGTCGCTTCTATTTATCAGAAGCAGCATGAAAATGAGGACAAACGGGAGCATCACCCCGTTTATCACCTGGGAGATCCACATGATGGACACGAGGGGGACCTTCGGGAAGAGGACTATCAAGGCCCCCGCGGCTATGAGGACCGTGTAGAGCCACATGAACTGCGGGGCGTTCTTGAAGGTCTTGTTTACCCCCGCCTCCCAGCCCATCCCCTCGCAGATGTAGTAGGCGGTCGCCAGAGGCAGTATCGACGCCGAAAAGAGGGACGCGTTCGCGAGCCCCACGGCGAAAAGGATGGAGGCGTATTTCCCGGCGATAGGGGCGAGAGACTGCGCGGCGGCCTCGGCGCTGTCGACCTTTATCCCGAGCTTGAAAAGCGTGGCCCCGGAGGCCACTATTATGAAGAACGCCACTATGTTCGTCATGAAGCCCCCGGCGATGACGTCTATTCTCGAGGCCCAGTAGTGGTCCTTCCTGACGCCTTTTTCGACGACGGCGGATTGCAGGTAGAACTGCATCCACGGCGTTATCGTCGTCCCCACGACCCCTATGAAAGTGACTATGTAATCGGTACTGAAGTGGAACGTCGGCCTTACGGTCTGGATCGCCACGGCAGTCCAGTCCGGCTTCGCCATGACGGCGGCGGGGATGTAGACGAGGTAGACCGCGCAGACCGCCAGGAATATTATCTCGAAAACGCGGTAAGAGCCCTTGACCACTATGAGCCATATGAAGAGCGCGCCGAGCGGCACGGCTATGTATTTGCTGAGGCCGAAGAGCTCAGAGCTTGCCGCGAGCCCCGCGAACTCGGCGGCGGTGTTGCCGAGGTCGGTCATGAAAAGAAAGACCATCAGCCAGAAGGTTATCTTTATCCCGTAGTTCTCCCTTATGAGGTCCGCGAGGCCCTTGCCTGTCACGACCCCCATCCGGGCGGCCATCTCCTGCACGACTATTAGCGCTATGGTCACCGGGATAAGGGTCCAGAGGAGCGAGTAGCCGAAGTGCGCGCCGGCTATCGAGTACGTGGCTATACCTCCGGCGTCGTTGTCGATATTCGCCGTTATTATGCCGGGCCCGATGACGGAAAGTATTATGAGGAACCGTTTCCACCTGCTCACGGGACCCTCCTCCCCCTTTTCGCCGCGGGCGGCAGTATCCTGTCTATGATGT
>DAIDBB010000299.1 GCA_027310325.1 bacterium
TTCCCGGTGCCTTTTTTGAAAGTGTATCCTTCTTCGGTCGCGTGGGCGAATAGCGACCCAAGGGGGCTCCTTTCCTCGCCGGCAGCGGCCTCCCAGTAGAGCCCGTCCTTCTTTCCCGGGTGGCTCAGGAAATGCTCCGCGTACTGCGGCCCCTCGCCGGTGCGGTCCTTTGAGTAGTACTCGCGCTGGGCGTTCACATAGGCGAGTGCGACCTGGACGGTATTGAGCTCGTTCCTGCCGACCCGCCGGTTTATGACCTCCTGCCTTCCGTCTTCCGTGTTAAAGATCCACTTTTGGCCGGTCTTTACGATAGGTATCGGGAAGGGCCATCTGTCCTTTCCGATGATCGCCAGAATGGACTTGCCGTCCATCTTCGAGAACTCGACCTTTTCCGACGCCGCGGCTACGAAATGCTCGCGGGCACGGGTATCGGCAACGACGTCGCCCGAGGATATGATGTCCTTGCCCTCGGGCCCGAAAATCGCTAGCATCTCACTGGCGTCGTTTTGTCTAGCCGCCTCGACAAGCGCTTTAAAGGCGGCCTGAGGGGTATTGTATGCCTTCTGTCCGAGATCTTGAGAAAATGCCGGAAGGCTTAAGGCCGTGATGATAAGGGCCATAAAAGCCGCCAGTCCTGGACCGCGTAATATTCGGTTTTTTGGCCTTGCCGCATTAAACATTTTTCCTGTCTCCATCTGTCATTGACCCCGTCCGGGGCGTCCTATCGGCGCCCGCCACCACCTCCGCGCCCGCCACCACCTCCGCGCCTGCCGCCGCCGACGCGTCCTCCGCCCCCGCCGCCGTGGTATGCCCCTCCACTTCTATCGCGGAAGCCGCCTCCGCCCTGGAAAGACCTCGATGGGACCTGTCCTGACCTGAAGCGGCTCTGGAACCCACGGTCGCTCGCCCTCCCCTCGAACCTGCTGTTGCCGAAGCGTTGAAAGGCGCTCGAACGGTCTCCGGGAGGCACAGGCGCCCTGAAGCCGCGCGTGCCCCCGGTTGCCCCTGTGGTAGTCCCGCCCCTGAAACTCCTCGTACCCGTGAAGGTCCCGCCGCGGAACCTGTTCGTGGGGTCTATGCGTACGAACCTTCTTGATACGGGCTCGCGGAAATGGTTGCTGACAAGGAATACTCGATCGACCCCATGTATATTACGGTGGAACCCTATGTTGAAATCCACAAGGACAAAAAAGCCCGGGAACCAGAAGTCCCACCACCAGAACGGATATGGCACCCAGGTATAAAGGTACGCGTAATCAGGGGGCGGGGCGTAGTACGTTACCACGGGCGGGCCTTCTGTGGTGTAATAATTGTTTATAATAGTCGTATCCGGGCCCGGGGCGGGCGTTTCTCCCGGCCCCTCGGTCCTTACGGCGAGGTTGGATTCGTTTACGGCATTCTGGACGGCCGTGAGGGCCGTGTCTTTACCCATACCTAACGTGCCGGAGTCGGCCGCTTCGCCGACGGAGGTCTGGATCTCCCCTATTATATCCGGCGTGACCGGATAATCGGCGATCCAGCCGTTTTTGGGGGACACTCCGGCGGAACTCAGTTTGCTTTCGGCCTCGGCTTCATCCGAAGGCGTACCCAGGCCGAGCGCCGGCGCCAGCTTTAGCGCGAAATCGCCCTCGCGCACAAGCGGCTGCGCTATCGGCGGGGCTGCGCCCGAGGGCGGCTGTTCGTATTGCCCGATTGCCGTTTCGCGCATCAGGAATAGGACAAAGAGGATTAAGATCGGCACTTTAATAAATGGACTCTTCATACTTTTTTATATTATATCACCATTTTATCTTTCAGGGGAGCGCGGGCAAAAGAGACTTTTAAACTTGCTTCGATGGCCCGATAACGTTATACTTTTGGGGCCTTTAAAAAAACTGACATGAAAAAAGTCGAGATAATCTCTCCAGCCGGCAACATCGCTTCTCTAAAGGCCGCGGTCGATAGCGGCGCGGACGCGGTCTATCTCGGGTTTAACGACGACACCAACGCCAGGAACTTCGAGGGGCTGAACTTCACGCCAAAAGAGATCGAGGAAGGGATAAGGTACGTACGTGCGAAGGGCAAAAAATTTTTCGTCGCCATAAATACCTTTCCTCAGGCGGACGCTTTCCCACGGTGGTACGCGGCGGCCGACAGGGCCGCGGAACTGAAGGCCGACGCCATCATAATAGCCAATCTCGGAGTCCTTAAATACGCCAGGGACAAATACCCATGCGCGAACCTCCACCTATCGACGCAGGCGAGCTCGTCTAACTACGAATCTATAAACTTCTACAGGAAGCACTTCGGCATAAAGCGCGTGGTGCTGCCGCGCGTGCTTACTGTAAAGGAAATAAAGGAACTTAAAGACCATACGGACGTCGAGATAGAGGTCTTCGCGCTCGGCGGACTGTGCATAAACATAGAGGGAAGGTGCTACCTCTCGTCCTTCGTAACGGGCGCCTCGACCAATACCACCGGGGCCTGCTCGCCGTCGCGTTTCGTCCGTTTCTCAAATAACCCGGACGGAGGGATGTCGATAACGCTGAATAACGTACTCCTTAACAGGCTCTCCGCAACTGAATCGTCGCCGTACCCGACCTGCTGCAAAGGGCGGTACGTGAAGCCCGATAGCACCCTGTCCTACGTCCTCGAAGACCCGGAGTCCCTTAATATCCTCCCGATAGTCCCGGACCTCGTCGAGGCCGGGGTCTCGGCCTTCAAGATCGAAGGCCGCCAGCGCACAAAAAGCTACGTCGCCGCCATGACCGGGGTGCTCCGGGAGGCCGTGGACGCCTACTACTCTTCCCCCTCAAACTATGCCGTTAAGCCCGAATGGTCCGCGAAGACGATATCGACCTTCGAGGGCACAAGGGAGACCCTGGGGTCTTATCTTGTAAAATAAGCCCCGGCGCGCCCGGTCTCGTTAAAAAAATTGACATCCGGGGCGTATGGCCCTAAAATATACGGGTAGGCTGGCTTTTTTAGCAAAGCGCCTATCAGAGGCGATCCATAAGCGGAGGTAAACGCAAGATGCCGATTTACGAATACATTTGCAATGACTGCGGGAAGACCTTTGAGGTCATTCAGAAGTTCTCAGACAAGCCCGTAAAAAAGTGCGTCCATTGCTCGGGCAACAAGGTAGAAAAGCTCATCTCCCAGTCCTCGTTCGTTCTGAAGGGGTCCGGGTGGTACGCTACCGACTACGCAAAAAAAGAGACCAAGAGCGAAAGCCCCAAAAAGCCGGACTGTTCAGGCTGCTGCTCGTCGAAATAAGGCAGGATTTAGAATTCATAAAAAACAGCCAAAGCACGACCGCTTTGGCTGTTTTTTATCATATTTCCAAAAATGCTTCCTTCCCCTCCCTTGATAGGAGGGGACTAAGGGGATGGTGAAAGGCAATTCACCCCCACCCTTCCCTCCCTCATCAAGGGGGAGGGACAATTAGGCAACCATGGATATCAAGAATACCGCTGTTAACACGGCAAAAGCCGCCGGCCTGATGCTCAAGGAGCATCTCGGCAGGGCCGGAAGGATAGACTTCAAGGGGTCGGTAAACATCGTGACCGAGATGGACAAAAAGGCCGAAGACCTTATACTTGAGATGATCAAAAAGGACTTCCCGGACCACGCCATCCTTACCGAGGAGAGGGATGAGATAGTGACCGGCTCGCCGAAGCGCTGGATAATAGACCCGCTTGACGGCACCACGAACTACGCGCACGGTTTCCCGTTTTTCTGCGTTTCGATAGGGTTTGAGGACTCGAACGACGTAAAGCTCGGGGTCGTATACAACCCGATGCTTGACGAGCTCTTTGTGGCCGAAAAGGGCAAGGGGGCGTATCTTAACGGCAAAAGGATACATGTCTCGTCGACCGCGGACCTCGGGAGGGGCCTTCTGGCGACGGGGTTTCCCTATGACCTGCGGCAATCCAGGGAGAACAACCTCGACAACTTCGCCAACTTCGCGGTGAGGGCCCAGGCCATCCGAAGGGCCGGCTCCGCGGCGCTCGACTTAAGCTATACGGCTTGCGGCAGGTTCGACGGGTTCTGGGAGATGAAGCTCCGCCCCTGGGACGTCGCCGCTGCCTCGCTCATAGTGAAGGAAGCGGGCGGGACCCTTACGGACTTCAAGGGCGGCCCTTTTACTATACACGGAAGAGAGTGCCTTGCCTCGAACGGGCTTATACACCAGGCAATGCTCGATATTCTTATGAAGAGAAACTTAGGGCAGGGCGTCCAGGCGGGCTAGAGACTTTGAGGGTATTTTATGAGGCAGAGTGAAAACATGCCGGGTCTGGCGTCCAGGATACTCTTAAGGCTTTTGATACTTGTCGCGGGGATTACGCTCGCCGCCTACCTCGTCCCCGGCATAATCATCACAGGCTGGGGCCCGGTGATAAAGGCCGCCATACTCCTCGGGCTTCTTAACATCTCCATAAGGCCGCTGCTGCTTCTCCTTACCCTTCCTATAAACCTCATTACCCTCGGCCTCTTTACCCTTGTAATAAACGGGTTCATACTCTGGCTCGTGGGACATGCGATTGCGGGTTTTGTCGTATCGGGCTTTCTTACGGCCATAGCCGGGTCGATCGTAATAAGCCTCTTGAGCATCGTCCTCGGCCGGTTCCTGTAACCCTCTCCCGAACCCGTCATAAAAGCCCGCTGGTCGGAAACTTATATTAAGAGATCAACTTGATACGAACGTAAGAAATGGCTTTAGACGAGGCGGACGACGAGGAAAACCGCAGGCGTACTCTTTGCGGTACGTCGAGGATTTTCCGAGGAGTACAACGAAGTATAAAGTCATTTATTGCGCTCGTATAGCTAAAGGAGAGGCGAGCCGTTCATCGGCAGGTAGACCCTGAAGGCGGAACCCTTCCCGGGCTCGCTAGTCACCTCGACCCTTCCGCCGTGGGCCTCCACTATGGTGCGGACGATGGAAAGCCCGAGGCCGCTTCCGACCGTAACGCCCCGTGAGGCGTCGACCCTGTAGAACCTGTCGAATATCTTTTCCCTCTCGCCGGGGGGTATGCCTATGCCCGTGTCCGAGACGATGACCATGGCCTCGTTCCTGCCGGAGCCGACGCTTATATCGATGCGTCCGTCAGTCCTGTTGTACTTGACGGCGTTCTCGACGAGGTTGGTAAAGACCTCGGTCAGCCCCTCGCGGTCTCCCTTCACGGTCACGCTTTCGCCGGTTAAACTTATTGTTATGCCCTTGCCCGCCGCCGATGGCTCAATGAGCTTCATGACCTCCCTCATCATCGTCATGAGGTCAAGCCTCGTGGGCTTCAACTGTATGGTCTTGCTGTCGAGCCTCGATACCACGAGGATGCGGTTTATTATGTCGCACATCCTGTTGACCGTATCGCCGATCTTGGACATGGCGTCCCTGTACTCGGAGGCGTTACGGTCCTTGCTTAGCGTTATGTCGCAGAAACTCTTTATTATGGTCGTCGGGGTGCGCAGTTCATGGGAGGCGTCGGAGAGGAACTGCCTCTGCCTGGAGAACGACTCTTCGAGGCGACCCATCATCGTGTTGAAGTTCGACGCAAGGGGCTTCAATTCCGTAACGACCCCTTCCTCGGGTATCCTCTCGCTCAGGTTCTCCTCGGTTATCTGGCCGATCTTGGCGGTAAATGCCTTAAGAGACCTCAGCCCCCAGCCCGTCACCATAAATACCCCTGCCCCGCATATGAGAAAGACTATCGGCAGTATTATGA
>DAIDBB010000333.1 GCA_027310325.1 bacterium
ATTATAAATCGAGCGTACTGCCTCCGGATGTGAGGCTTCGGGTCTCCATCGAAGCCGGGTCTCCCTTCGGATGGCACCGCTACGTCGGGCCCGAGGGCGAAGTCATCGGCATCGATAGGTTCGGCGCGTCGGCCCCCTATAAGACCCTTTATGAGAAGTTCGGCCTTACGGTAGAAAACATAACCAAAAGGGCGCTCGGTCTCGTCAATAAGAAAAAGGGCCTCTTCCTCGACAGGATTTAGAGAGGAGACCCTTTTGGTGCTGCGCACGACGATTGTTTTAACAGCTTGTTGAAAAACCCTTTTTGGGGGAACCTTTCTACAGGCCGGGGAACTCGCAGACTCACGCAGTGATAAGGCGAGCAATAAAAATGTCTCATTCCCCCGCCGATTGAGGCCGTCGAAGGAACTCCGCCATAAATGGCGGAGTTCCTTCATGGCAAGGAATGGTCATTTGTATCGTCCGCCTGACCCGCCGTTAAAAGGGCGGGATTGCGGTGGGCCCCCCATTCAACAAGTTTCCCCCAGGTCCGTATCCCCGTTTTTTTACAGCCAACTTATACTCTGCTATACTTTATTGGATAAATTCAACGCGCCGCGCTCAAGCGGCAACGGCGCGTTGCCTGCGGAGGGAAAATGTGAACCCTTTGGTTAATCTAAATAAATTTGGTCAGAGCGTATGGCTTGATAGTCTGAGGAGGGGTCTTGTCACCTCCGGCGAGATCAAACGGCTGATAGACGAGTACGGCCTTTCGGGCGTGACTTCGAACCCTACGATATTCGAAAAGGCGATAGCGGGGACAAAGGAATATGACGCCGAGATAGCAAGGCTTGCAAAGGAGGGCCTCGGGGCCGAGGAGATAGTAAGGGAGCTTGTAATAGAAGATATACAGGGCGCGGCCGACGTCCTTGCGCCGGTCTACAGGGAGGCGGGCGGAAGGGACGGCTTTGTGTCCGTCGAGGTGAGACCGAAATTAGCGAGGGACGCGAAAGCCACAATAGACGAGGCAAGGGAGCTCTTCTACCGCGTGGAAAGGCCGAACGTGATGCTGAAGGTCCCGGGGACCAGGGAGGGGCTTACGGCCGTAGAGGAGCTTATATACGAGGGGCGGAACATCAACATAACGCTACTTTTTTCGGTCAAGCGGTACGAGGAGGTCGCACGGGCGTACATAAGGGGACTTGAAAGAAGGGCCGCGGAAGATAAGCCGCTTAATAACGTTATGAGCGTCGCGAGCTTTTTTGTAAGCAGGGTTGACACGCTCGCCGATAGACTGCTCGAGGAAGAGGCGGACAGGGAAGCCTCCCACGACAGAAAAATGAGGCTAAGGGAGCTTATCGGCCATGTGGCCATATCCAACGCCAAGATGGCCTACATGAAGTACAAGGAGATATTCGAAGGCCCTGAGTTCGAGGCGCTTAAAGAAAAGGGCGCCGAGCCCCAGAAACTACTCTGGGCTTCCACCTCGACCAAGAACCCGAAGTACGACGACCTCAGGTACATAGACGGGCTTATCGAAAAGGGCACCGTAAACACCATGCCGCTCCATACCATGCTTTCCTTTTACAGCCGCGGTAAGGTCCGTCCGACGCTTTCCGAGGGGCTCGACGAGGCGAAAAAGGTCATCTCCGAGTTGTCCGCCCTCGGGATCGACTATGACGGGATCACGGCCGAGCTCGAGGGCGAGGGGATAAAGAAGTTCGCGGATTCCTGGGACTCCCTCGTAAAAAGTGTCGCCGAAAAGAAGAAAAAGATACTCGTGGAAAGGGGCCCTGCCATAAGCTTCAGCCTCAGAGGACATACCGAAGCGGTAAACCGTGCGATTACGGAGATGGCGGAGAAAGAGTTCATCCACAGGCTCTGGTCGAAAGACCCGGCCTTATGGAAAAAGACCCCCGGTGAAAGAAAGCAGATAACCGATTCCCTGGGGTGGCTGAAGCTTCCGGAGTTCATGGAGACGCACATGGACGCAATAAACGCCTTCGCCGTCGAGATAAAGGACTCCGGCTTCAGGGACGTGGTCCTTCTGGGGATGGGGGGCTCGAGCCTGGCGCCGATCGTCCTAAATAAGACCTTCGGCCCCAAGGAAGGTTATCCGGTTCTGACGGTCCTCGATTCGACCGACCCCGGTGCGATAAAGGCCGTGGAGGAGAAGATAGACATCCACGAGACCCTTTTCATAGTATCGAGCAAATCGGGGTCAACGATCGAGCCTCTTAGCTTCTTCGAATATTTTTACGACAGGCTTTATAAATTGTCCGGTGAAGACGCCGGAAAAAACTTTGCGGCGATTACAGACCCAGGCACGCCGCTTGAGGGGTTCGCGAGGAAGTACAGGTTCAGGAAGGTCTTCCTCAACCCCCATGACGTAGGCGGACGCTTCTCGGCCCTTTCTTATTTCGGCCTCGTGCCGGCCGCGCTTGCCGGGATAGACATCTCAAGGCTCCTTTACCACGCCTCGTGCGTCTCTGCCGCAACGCAGCCCTGCGTGATCCCGTCGGAAAACCCGGCTGTATCCCTCGGGACGGCCCTGGGGACGCTCGCATCGGAAGGCATCGACAAGGTGACCTTTTTTCTTTCAAAGGAGATATCGAGCTTCGGCCTCTGGGCCGAGCAGTTGCTGGCGGAAAGCACGGGCAAGGAGGGCAAGGGGCTCGTCCCGATTACGGACGAGCCGATAGGCGGAGCGGAATGCTACGGCGCGGACAGGGTCTTCGTTTACATAGGCGTGGGGAACCCTGACGAAAAGACCTCAGGCCTTATGAAAACGCTCGAAGCCGCCGGACACCCGGTCATAACGTCGAGGCTTGAAGACGCCTACGAGATAGGCGGCGAGTTTTTAAGGTGGGAGGTGGCCACGGCAGCCGCCGGAGCGGTCCTCGGCATAAACCCGTTTGACCAGCCCGACGTGGAGATTTCGAAGAAAAATGCGGTGGCGCGCCTCGCCAGGGGAAAAGACATGGGGGGCACGATGCCCGGAGTCACGCTTGAAGGCGCGGAGTTCAGGGTCTCCTTCGGAAAAGCGGCCTTTAAGAGGCTGAAGAAGGCCGGCATCAAGCCCGACAGCGACATTAAAAAGGCGATGAGCGGCTTCGTAAGCCTCATCGGGGCCGGTGACTATGTCGGCCTGCTCGTCTATTATAACCCATGGGACGCGAAGGCCAGCGATATTCTTGCTTCGCTCAGGCCGCTTCTGCGCGACTCCACGAAGGCCGCGACGCAGTTCGGCTGGGGGCCCAGGTACCTCCACTCGACCGGCCAGCTCCATAAAGGCGGGGCCAATAAAGGGGTCTTCTTCATCTTTACCCATGAGTCTCCGGCCGAGGCCAAAGTGCCTTCGAGCGACTTCAGCTTCCCCGAACTCGAGCTCTCGCAGGCCATCGGCGACATGGAGGCCCTCGACTCAAAGGACCGAAGGGTCGTCGTCTTTAACCTGAAAGACCCGGAAGCCACGACCCTCGAAGAGGCGGTCAACTTGATCAGAGGTTCTGTTCTTCAGGCGACCGCCGCCGTTAAATGACGGAGGATAAAATGGAAATAGGTATGATAGGCCTTGGCAAGATGGGCCTCAACATGGCAAGGAGGCTCCTTTTTAACGGGCACGGTGTTGCCGTGTTCGACATGTCCGCTGAAAAGATAAAAGAAGCGGAGAAGGAAGGGGCGCGCCCGGTCTACTCCTTAAAGGAGCTCGCCGGCGCACTCAGGCAACCGAGGGCCGTCTGGATAATGGTCCCTGCCGGTAAACCGGTGGACGAGACCATAGAAGGGCTAAAGCCACACCTTTCAGCGGGCGATTGCATCATAGACGGAGGAAATAGTTTTTACAAAGACGACATCCGGCGGGAGGGAGAGCTTAAGAGACTCGGCGTCAACTACGTCGACGCCGGGGTTAGCGGCGGTATCTGGGGCCTCAAGAACGGCTACTGCATCATGGCCGGCGGCGAGAAGAAGCATTTCGACTTCATAGAGCCCGTATTAAAGTCGCTCTCGGCCCCGGATGGATACCTATACTGCGGCCCGGCTGGATCGGGCCACTTCGTAAAGATGGTACATAACGGAATAGAGTACGGGATGATGGAGGCCTACGGCGAGGGGTTCGAGTTGCTTAAATCTTCTCGTTACGGAGACGGCCTTGATTTCGCACAGGTGGCCAGGCTCTGGAACAGAGGGAGCGTCGTCAGGTCATGGCTCCTCGAGCTTCTCGAGGACGCGTTCAGAAAAGACAGGGACCTCGAGGCCATAAGCGGATACGTCGAGGACTCGGGCGAGGGCAGGTGGACGGTCAAGGAGGCGGTGGACCTCGGCGTAAGCGCCCCGGTCATAACCGGGTCGCTTTTCAGGAGGTTCCGCTCGAGGCAAACGGAGTCATTCGCGGAGAAGGTGCTGGCAGCGCTCCGTCAGGAGTTCGGCGGACACGCCGTAAGGACGGAACGGAAGTAAAACTATTTGAGAGGACCTTGCAAAAAGGTCCTCTCAAACGGTTTAGCGGCATCCCGGGAGGGTTTTTATGGCTATCGAGGGTATAGAGTTAGAGGAGGAGGAAAAACCCCGCGCGGCGGTCCGGGTGGGGGAGCTCGCTCCGAGCGGCGAGCCGTGCGTGGAGTTTTGCCCGCCGCCCTGCGGGAT
>DAIDBB010000336.1 GCA_027310325.1 bacterium
CTTATGTGCTCTCCCGTCTGCCTGTCCCTGTACTCCGCGGCGAGCGTCAGCCTGTAGACGGTTTCTGCGTAGCCGTGCCTTATCTTCAGGAGCGCCTCTTCGAGCTTGGCGCTCTTGTCGTTCACCTCGACCTCGAGCATCTTGCCGTGCTCGACGAGGTAGTCCTCGTAATGTTTGACCTTGAGAAGGTTTTTGACCCTTACGGTGAACTCGTTCTCATCGAAGGGTTTAGAGAGGAACTCGGCCGCTCCAACGGTAAGCCCTTTCATCCTGGACGATTTGTCCGCAAGCGACGTGACGATTATGACGGGCATGTGCGCCGTAAGCGGGTCTTCCTTGAGCCTCATTGCCACGTCGAAGCCGCTCATCCCCGGCATCACCACGTCTATTATCACAAGATCGGGCCTGAAGTCGCGGGCCTTCTCGAGGGCAGCAAGGCCGGTATCCACCGCAAGCGTCTCGCACCCGATCTCCTTCAAAAAGTCGGAATAAAGCTTAAGGTAGAACCGGTCGTCGTCGACAACGAGCACCCGGGCTTTTTTGCCATGGAACGGCTGATTCATTTCCAACGGTACGGGATTATTTTTCATCTTTTTCTCAGGGGAGATTATTACGAACGGGGGGTCGTGTCAAGAAGACCTTTAAAAAAAAATGGGGTGTGCCGTTAATCACAGCAAATCCGGCCCCGTTCCGCTAAACTTGCGCTTGACACCTGAGGAGCATTCCATTATCATGTCCGCATCCCACGACAAGGCGCTTGATAATTTGACCGAAACTTCAAAAAAACGGAAATTATTGAAGCCTGTACTTTTAGCGGCCGTTGCCGGGACGTCCTTCTTTCTGGCCGTACTCTTCATCGTAAGCCCCAGCGCTTTTTCTGAGTTTTTCGGCGACGCGTCAGCTTTCAAGCCCTCGAACCCTGCTGCCGGTGAGGCGGTCAATGTCCCTCCGGGGCCCCGGACGAAAAGGTACGACTTCAGGCTTACGGGCGCGGACACCTTCTACAACGTCATGTCGCTCCTTAACGTCCCCGGCCCCGAGATCCACTCGATAGCGGAAAAGGCGCGTCCGGTATACGACCTCAGGCAGCTCAAGAAGGAGACCGTAATAAGGGTCTTCACGAAGGACAACAAGTGGGAAAGGGTCGAGTACAAGTTCAGCGACTACGAGACCCTGGTCGTTGAGTCCGCGGGCGGGATAAAGGCGTATAAGACCGAGCTCCCTCATGAGAAAAAGGCGGTCGTCATCTCCGGGAGGATTGAGAACTCGCTTTACGAGGACGGCATCAAGGCCGGGGCCGACCCCCAGCTCATAGTGGCCCTCTCCGACATTTTCGCCTGGGACGTCGACTTTGCCTCTGACATAAGAAAGGGCGATTCGTTCAGCATCATTACCGAGATGCTCTTTGTGAACGGCAGGCCCGTGAGGGCCGGCCGCGTCATCGGCGCGGAGATGATAAATGACGGCAGGAAATACACCGCAATCTACTTCCAGGGGACGGACGGTAGGGGGAGCTACTTCGACGCCGACGGAAAGTCTCTTACGAGGACGCTCCTTAAGTCCCCCTTAAGGTTCCGCCGTATAACGAGCTACTTCACCAACCGGCGTTTCCACCCGATACTGAAGGAATACAGGCCCCACCACGGCATCGATTACGCGGCGCCGAAGGGTACCCCTGTCGAATCGGCCGGTAACGGCAGGGTGATATCATCCGGCTGGAAGAACGGCTACGGAAATTTCATCGAGGTAAGACACAACAACAACTACATAACCGGCTACGGCCACCTCTCGAGGATAGCCCGAGGCATAAGGCGCGGAGCTAAAATCGACCAGGGCCAGGTCATCGGCTTTGTCGGCTCAACGGGCATCTCTACAGGGCCGCACCTTCACTACGAGGTACGGATCAATAACAAACTGGTAAACCCCCTCAGCATCAAATCGGCGCCGGACAGGTCCATAACCGGAAGCGAAAAAAATAAGTTCGCCGTCGTTAAAAACGACGTCATGAGCAAGCTTGAAGCGGCCACAGTGGCCGGCTCCGTCGGCGAGCGCGTGTCAAAGGCAACCCCCCTCTACACCCCGAAGAACTGACCATAAGTCCTAAAGAGCTATATTCCCCGACCGGTCCCGATTGCGCGTTGCGCCCCGGTGTGGTATATTTTTCCGGACAAGCCGCCGTTTTTTTGCCATTAAACCCGCGGAGGGATAAAGATGCCTGAAGGCGTCATCGACGTTGAAAGCTACAGAGAAGAAATGTGCAATGTCCTCGCCGGGCACGGCCTCGGGCCCGAAAGCCTCCAGTTCGTGGACGGGTTCGAGAACGACCCCTTGCGGATAGCGAAGAACATGAACATCGCCAAAAGGGTCCTCTTCAAGAAGACCATCTCGCCGGAGGAAAGACAGGCCGTAATCTCGACGCTGCACAGGTTCGACAAAAAAGAGATCGACCTGCTGAACGACGACTGGGCCTTCGTCAAGCACGTGCTTCTGCATGAGATATGCCGCATCATAAGCCGCTGGAGGAACGACTACGAGTGTGACAAGTGGGCGTTCTATGAGCTGAGGAACATGAACGAGGATTAGCCCGCGGCGGACGGTACAGGGCCGGAAATTCTGCAAGGCCGCCCGCGTCTCCGCAAGAGTCGTAGTTTTAGCAGCTTGCTGAAAAACACTTTTTGTGGGAAACTTTCTGTAGAAAGGTTTTCCCCGGACCCCCTTCAAAGACTTTTACTCCCTGACATAACCCCAGATTTTTCGGGGGGGGGGGGGTGTCAGGAGAACTGAAAGTTTTTGGAGAGAGTTTGTCAGCGTTTCCTGAAAGCGGCAATTTGCCGCAAATAGATAAAAAGCTTATTTGGAATTGCCGGTCCTATCTGATTCCCGCCGAGATGAAATTCTGTTATACTGGATTATCCCGTCAAATGCCTGCAACGAGCATTTTTTTCAAGGGATACCCTTTCACCCAGGAACGCTTGAATGAAAAAAAGCACTGCGGCACCTTCCAAGCTGAGGAGAGCGGCGGAAAAAAGATTGCGGGGATCGCCCCCGGCCGCCGGGACGGGGTCAGGCGCTGACCTTAAAAAGTTGGTCCATGAACTCGAGGTCCATCAGATAGAGCTCCAGATGCAAAATGACGAGCTCCGCAGGGCCCACGTGGAAATAGAGGAATCCCGCCGGAAGTACGCCGAGCTTTACGACCTGTCCCCCGTAGGCTACATGAATATAAACGGCAAGGGCGTCATCAGGGAAATAAACCTGACGGGCGCCAATATGCTCGGGGCCGGGCGCTCAACGCTCATCGGGAAGCCCTTTTCCGCTTTTGTCGCCAGGGACAGCTTGAAGACATTCTTCGCCCATTTGCGTGAATGCGCGCAGGGAGGGGAAAATGCCCACGCCGAGTTGAGCCTTAATGCCAGGGGAGGCGGGACGCTCCAGGTGGAGCTGGTAAGCGCCCACGCGGACGGGCCGTGCAGGGGGGGCCGCCTAATCAGGAGTATTATCACCGACGTCACCAGACGCAGGCGCGCCGAGGAAAAACTGACGGCTTCGGAGCGGATGGTGCGGGAC
>DAIDBB010000367.1 GCA_027310325.1 bacterium
TGTTTATATTATCCAGGATGGACTGAGCCGCTTCTTCCCCTATCTCCTCCTGTATTTGAGCGATGCTCTGGGTAAAGAAGTGGAGCCACACCCCGGCGCCGCCTCCCTTGTTGAAAAGCTCCTGTATCCCTTTGTAAAGCACGTTATGTCCCTCGTCCACATAGACACAAAGAGGAACCTTGAGCGTCTTGCCAGAGGCGAAAAATCGTCCGACGGTTGATTGAACCATCGAGAGGAGCACCCGCCCTATTATATGAGCGGTCCTACGTGAAAGAAGACTCCCGGTATTGCAGACGAGAATCACCCCCCTGCCCTCCTCGAACCTCTTCACGAACTCGTTGGTATAGGTCTTTCCTATGATGCGCCCCGTGGTGGAGGAGGTAAGGGCCGTAAGGGTGGTCCTCAGGGTCGAGGATACCTTCGCAAAAAAATCCGTAGGCGATGCTATGATCTGCGCGATATCGGCGCAGACCTCTTGTGCGACGGTGGCAATAGCCGGATCAGGATGGTCCCTCAGTAGCGAGATAGTCTCCCTGAACTGCTCGAGGCTCTCACGGCTGCTCCTCAGTTTTATGTCATAAAAATTGAGCCTCGGCCTCTCACCCTTTGCCTGTGCCAGAGCTATCATGCCCATAACTATTACGGTGCTTATCTCGCTGGCTACGTTTATGAAATACTCCTCCTTGGCCCTGATGCCCGAGACCACATGGTCCACGAGCTCATCAGGCATGTAGTAATATGCGAGGGGGTCTATCCGTAGGGAAAACTCCGGGAAAATCGGGGTTACAAGCATCAGTTCTTCGAGGCGGCCGGATTCGGCGGCTGATTGAACCACCGTGGAAAAGAGATCTTGGTCTCCCTTCGGGTCTATGACTATTACATTCCTCCCTCCCTTGATATCCTGTGTTATAAGGTTCGATAGAAGCCTGGTCTTCCCTATCCTTGTGGTGCCGAAGCAGCCGAAGTGGCCGGCCCTCTCGTTGGCGCTAAGATAAAGAGGCTTCGGCTTTGACTCCGAGCGCAGGTTATCGGCGAGAGATACCCCTGTTCCGAGACATATCCTTCCGCCATCATCGACCACGCGGCCTTCTCTATTGATTTTTTGTAAGGCGTCAATACCTGTCATCAGAACCCGATCTCCGTCTTCTTGACTTCCGAGGGCAGGCAGACAGCCCTTAGTATGGTTCCCCAGACGCTCAACTCGATATCGTAGTTCTCGGCAGATATACCTTTTACAATCCCTGAAAACCCCTCGTAACGGCCACCTATTATCCTCACCGGGGTCCCGGGAGGGTAGATTTCCTTCTTTATAAATTCCGCGATCCTGCCCGAGTTCTTTAGAAACGTGGTATAAGCGCCCTCAAAATGCTCGATCCGCACCGCCGTTTTGAATTCTTCAGGCAGAAACTGCGAAGGATCAAGGTTCGTGAACAGATAATCAGGAAGCTTGGTCTCATAAACCTTAAGCCCTTCGACGTTCTTAAGCACGT
>DAIDBB010000391.1 GCA_027310325.1 bacterium
GGGCGAGTCTACCTACGCGGGCCTGTCCTGTGTGTTTGTGAGGCTTGCGGGATGCAACCTCGATTGCGCCTGGTGCGACACCGGGTACGCCAGGACGATAGAGAACGCGAGGACCTTAAGCGTCGAGGACGCCTTAAGAGAGGTAAAAAGGTTCAATTGCCGGCTCGTGGAGATAACCGGCGGCGAGCCGCTCATTCAGTCCGAGGCCGCAACACTTGCCGAAAGGCTCCTCGAAGCAGGCTATACGGTCCTTCTGGAGACCAACGGCAACGTGCCTCTAAAGGGGCTCGACAAACGGATAATAAAGATAGTGGACGTCAAGTGTCCGGCCAGCCATCAGGCCGGGTCCTTCCTCATCGAGAACCTTCGATACATAACGCCAGACGACGAAGTGAAGTTCGTCATAGCCAACAGGGAGGACTTCGAGTACGCGAGAGGGTTTCTTGAAGAAAGGCTCAGGGGCCTAACAGGAAAGGTCCTTTTTGCGCCGGTAAAGGCCTCGCTCGAGGCAAAGGAGCTAGCGGAGTGGATCCTGAGGGAGGGCCTTGACGTACGGCTCCAGCTGCAGATACATACCTACATATGGCCGGGTGAAAGAGGAAGGTAGATTTGTCGCGGGCGGCGTGACCCGCAAAAAAAATGGCCGGGTGGGACTGGAAGGTAAATTTTCACCGGAGTCTTGTTAAGCGTTAAAAGAAAGGATAAACAGGGTCTTTTCTCAAATGAAGCTCTTTTTAGAGGCATCCCTCGTATTCTACGCGCTTAGCTTCTTAACCGTCCTCATATTCAACCTCGGAAGAGCGGAAAAGCTAGGCCCCGTCTCAAAGGCCCTCCTCATAGCCGGGCTTCTTATACATACTGCCGGGCTCATCATGCGCATATACTCGACAGGACACGCGCCGATGGCCTCGATGCACGAAACGCTCGCCTTCTACGGCTGGATGACGGCGCTTCTAAGCGCCTTTGTCATCTTCAGGTACGGCGAGCGCTCAACTGAGCTTATCACCATGCCCGTTGCGATGCTCGCGGTGCTCTCTGCCGTAGCGAGCGAAAAGCCGGGCGGGCCGCTTACTCTTATCTTAAGGACGCGGTGGTTCGAGACCCACGTTACGGCCTCCTTCGCGGCGTACGCCTTCTTTACGCTCGCTTTCGCCGGGGCCGTCCTCTATCTCATAAACGACCTCCGGGGCGGCACGTCCGCCGATATGAAGAAGTTCCAGGATATAGCCGGCAGGTCCGTGCTCTGGGGTTTCTTTTTCTTCTCGGCCTCGATGTTCGCGGGCGCGGTCTGGGCATACCTCGCCTGGGGAAACTACTGGATGTGGGAGCCGAAGATAATATGGTCCTTCATCGTCTGGTTCTACTACGCCGGGGCCATGCACGCGTACTATCTTAAAGACTGGAGGGGCAGGGCGCTATCCGTAGCGACCGCCCTCGGCTTCTTCGTCGTCCTGTTCACCTACCTCGGCGTAAGCATCCTTATGAAAAGCAGCCATAGCTTCTGAAAGGCCCTTTTGGGGAAACTTTCTGTAGAAAGGTTTCCCCCAGACCCCCTTCAAAGACTTTTAAAGTTCCCGTGTGCACCCCCATACGGGGGTTCACACGGGAAGAACTCTGAAAGTTTTTGGAGAGAGTTTGAGAGAAACTTTTTACAAAAAGGTTCTCTCAAAGGGCCTTTCCGGGCTTTTTTCTCCACCAGATTATGGCGGATTTTTTGTGGAACTTGGCGAGGAGTGTGCCTTTTTTTTTGACGAGCTTTCTTTCAAGAAAATCCGTCAGTTTGCGGTCGTGCTCCTCGGTAACGATGCCGAGGTACTCTTTCCAGAATTCCAGCGCCTCGCGGATGTCGTCGAAGGGCTGGTCGAAGTCGTACTCTATTATCTCGACGTTTGCGAATATGCGCATGGAGTGGAGGGCCGAATAGGTCTTCATGTAGTCGGTCCTTTCGCCGAAGGGCCTGTTAAAGAGGAGGGGATATAGCTCCCTGTAGTAGAACTTGTCGGACTCGGGGTCGGCGTTCTCGATGAGGAATACCGCCTTTTTGGCGAGCTTTTCCGCGTCCCTTATGAACGGCTCCGGCTCTTTGAGGAGTTCAGGGACATTTGCGCAGAGTACGACGTCGTGGGGCTTGAGTGTGGCCTCTCCCCAGGCGGCGTGTATCGTCTTTATGTTCTTTATGTTCTCCCTTGCGGCGTCCTCTTCGAGGTAGCCGAGCATCGCTTCCGAGGGGTCGAGAGAAGTGACCTTTTTACCCGCCCTGGCCAGAGGTATGGAAAGGGCGCCGCACCCGGCCCCGACGTCCAAAAACGTCCTTGCGCCGGTTGTCCGGGGCAGTATGAAATCGAGGGCGATCGCGGGGAGCGTAGAGTACGGAAGCCCCTTGTGGTACCAGCCTGCCTTAAGCCTGTTCCAGAAACCCATTTTGCGTATTACTCCAGGTCAGGTTTTATTATCTTTACCGGGGCCTCGATGAGCCGCTGCAGGATACCCAGTATGCCCTTGCCGACGCCGGTCACGGTTACCGGCATGACGTCCGTGTCCTTCAGAGGCCCTGTCACCTCGAAGTACATGCTTAAGGTGCTTTTTTCCTTTCCCTGGATTATCCAGCCCACAAGCGGTATCTGGGAGAGGATATAGTCTATGGTGACGAACGGCTTTACGGCTATGACGCTGTCGATGGACTTCTCCGGGACGCTTAATTTGCCAACCGCCGACATCCTCATCGAGTGGCTGTTGAATATGAGGTTGTCGGTAGAGATTATACCATCCTTGATATTGAAATCTCCAGATATGGTTTTGTATGGGAGCCCGGTCCTGAAGAGCTCGTTTATCGAGAAGACGTTTACGACCGAGAATATCTTCGTGAAGAACAGGAACTGCCAGAGCTTGCCGTTATCGCTGCGGAGGCTCATCTCTCCGTTAAGCCCTGACGTGAAAGGTTTGGCCCCCCTTTTGGCCGTGAGCGAAATCCTCCCGTTCAGGCTTCCCGAAAGGTATTTTTCTTCAGGCCTGAGAAGGGCGATCGTCCTTTCGAGGTCGAGCCCCGCGACCCGGAGGTCCGCCTCCAGGATCTGGGGCTCCGAGGCGTCGGCGTAGTACGTCACCTCGCCGTTAACTATCCCCCTGTCTATGGCTACCGTAAGGGGCTTGAAGAAGGCGGCGTCGTCCGAGATCCTCACGTCCGACGAGAAGTCGTGGAAGGCGTGCCCCCACGCCCCTCCGTCCCTTATGACGACGCGGCCCATGCCTATGACGGGCTTTTTTGCGGACCTTGGCCGCGCGGGCATGGGATGCGTTCCTCCGGGTATCCTCGGCGCGCGTTCGCCTTCCTTGAGATCGACAAAGTCCTCCGCGTAAAGGCGCGGCGAGAAGATGTCGAATATCACGACCCCGCCCGAAAGGTCAGGGATGTTGACGGTCCCGGTCATCTCGGACCGACCGACCGTTATGTTGTCTATCGTTATTACGGCGTCGTTGCCGGTAAATTGCGCCGAGGCGTTTACGCGCTCGACGCGTTTTGCCAGGAGCGGGGTCCTGAAACGGCCGTCCGTTATCCTGACCGCGCCTTCGTAAGAGGATTCATTGGCGGCGCGCGCCGCTTTAACATCGAACGCGATTAGCCCGTCGGCGCGGCTCTCGGCCGAAAGGTATGGAGAGACGGTTCCGATATCCGCGATACGCACCCCCTTTGACCGCGCATGGAGGTTAAAGTCGCGCCTGCCGATGGACACCGACCCGTCGAGGTCCATGGACGACCGCCCGAAGGCGATCAGCAGGTCCTTTACGGCCAGTTCGCGGCCCGTTAGCTCAAACGAGCCTTCGGCCGAGAGCGGGTCGGGCCCCGCTTTTTTTACGAGGCCCCCGTACTCGATCTCGGAGCCCGCCGTATCCAGGGCTATTGTAGATGAAAGCTTCTCTTTCGTCCCTTTTACATTCCCCCTGAATGCGACGGCTCCGGTAACGGTGAGCCGGTCGAAGTCCGGGCTTTTTATGAAAGGCGCCACGGTCTCTTTCGAAAGCTTCCCGGAGCCCGCGAGGTCGAAGTAGGGGGCGGGCTTCAGCCAGTCCTTTATGTGGCCGTCGAGGACCGCCTCCGAGCGCCCGTCCGTCCCGCGCATCTTCCTGAAAGTGATCCTGTCGTTATCGAAGCCCACCCCTCCGTTAAGGGACTTGAGGGTAAGTGGGATCCCCTCGTACGAGAACGTCCCGTCCGCGACGGTCGCGTTTATCGTGTATCTTTTGGCCCCGGCGACGTGTCCTTCGAGGCCGAAGTCCGCGTCCGCATGGCCCGTGGCCCGGACCTTCCCGAGAGACTTCCCCCTTGTAAACTCCCTTATGTCTTCAAGTATCTCCGCGGCGTCGCCTGTTGCGCCGAGCTTAAGGGTAAAGGACGCCTCCCTCGGGATGTCCCTCAGTTCCCAGGAGATGCCTTCCATGCCTATGTTGCCGTAGGCCCCGGAGCCCTTGAACGTGAGTATGCCGTTTTTTATGCCGAGAACACCCGTAAGGCCTGAAAACGTATTGGAAAGGCCGCGGTACCTGAACCTGAGATCGTCAAGGAATACGTCGCAGGAAAGCTCTACCGGCTTTTCGAAAATAAGTCCTTTTTGGGCGGCTTCAAGCGGCCCACGGGCAAAGACTTTTTTTACGGTGACGGTCCCGCCGAGCGGGGTAACGGCGTTTACGGCGTCAGCGGCGCGGCTTTTGAGGGCGTTTACAGGCACAAGGTCCTTATAGGCCTTAAAGGGGGCTTTGGTGGCCGACGCGTTAAGCGTAAAGTAGGGGCTCCCCCCTATGCCAGCTACCGACAGGTCCGCTGACGCAATGAGGCCGTTTACCGTCAGACGGGCCTCGGTTATGTCAAGTTCCCCGGTGCCGTCGCTCCGTTCCGTAAAGGCGATCCGGGCCGTGCCTTTTTCGGAGCTAACGGGTTTGTCCAGGGCCGCGAGGGACGCATGGAGGCCTTTGTACCTTAAGATACTCTTTAAAGACGGGCTTTTGCCGAGTGCGTACGAGAGGTCAAACTCGGCCGTACCCTTCAGGAACCTGACGCCCGTTTTTTTTAGGTACGGGTTCAGCCTTTCAAGCCCGAAATCCCTTATGGAGCCTGTGCCCGTTATCGCCGAATCCCTTGCGATTTCGCCGGATAGCATAATAGCGGAGGACGGTTGGAGGGTGCCCCTGGCGCCGTAGACGAACCCGTTCTTCGATTCGTTCATGGTGGCGCTTATGCCAGATACCGTGTAGGAGACCGGTTCGCGGGCCGAGTAGTCGGCTATGGATACGAGGCCGTCCCTTAAGTCAAGCGACCTTATGGTTACGCCTTTCCCGCCCGGCGGTTTCTTCAAGTACCCGCCTATGTTGAACCCGCCGGCCGCGTCCCCTTTAATGAAAAGCTCGGGCCCGGACACCTCGATGTTCTCTATTACGACCCTTCGGCGGAGTGAAAGCCCGGCGAGCCTTACATGGAGTTTTTTGGCGGAGATGAGGAGGTCGGTGCCCTGATAGATCTTAAGGCCCGTTATGGTGATGTCGGGTTCCGGGAGGGCCTTTACGACTATTTCGTCGAAAAGGACCTTGCGGCCCGTCCGCGCCTCTATGGCCCTTTCTATCCTTTTGCCGAACCTGGTGAGATCAAGGGGGCTAAACAGGAGATAGACCGCACCCGAGAGGGCGAGGAGCGTGAACACGGCCAGGGCCGCCGCCAGGCGCCACCTTATTTTCTTGTCATTTGGCAATCTAAGGTACCGTTCCCGGAATCATTCCGGCAGGATTTATTTTACCGCAAATTCGGTATTCTTGGGAAGGCCGTGCGGACGGGTCAGTTCTTCGTAAAGTATATGTCCCCGATATATGATTCCGCGGAACTACCGGTATTCTGGGTGTTTATCATGACCGAGACCGAGCCGACAGGAGGAGGCTCCTCGCGGAACCACCTTTTATAATCCTGATATACGTTCCTTTTTTCCTGGAACCATTTCCCGAGGTTTTTTGCCCCGCTCTTTACGACGTAGTATTTCGTGTTCCCCTGCTTTGTGGAAGCGATAAAGCTGCCCTCCGGGGCGTTCGACTCCCAGATGTAGCCGAGAAGGCGGCTGTTTACCATGGCCGGCCACCTGGGGAATATGACGTAGATCTGCGCGGCCTGGTCGTCCTTTGCCTTGGCCCGCACGTCCCCCTTGGGCGGGAGCTTCGTTACCTTCCACTTCCAGTTGAGGTAGGGGTAGTCCTTTATGTTGAAGTTCAATTCTTTTATAAGGGTGGCCGAGGATGAGTTGCTCTTCAAGTGTATGGTCGGACCTATCTCCGTTGAGACCGTCTGGAAGTCGGCCGTTCCCGAAAATGTCTTCAACTTCCACCCCTCGGGAAGGGTGGAATCAGGCGACTTTGCGATTGCGACGCGCAGGATGTCGTCGGCCGCGATAGCCAGCGGGGCAATGAGGACGGCGAGCGCGAAGGTTATCCTTGAAATGGCCGGGAGTATCTTTTTTTTACTTATCATGGCGGTGACGGGGCGGTAAAATTTCGAAATCTCCGTATTGCCAAATTATATAGTAGAACAGGCGGGCGCGCAAGGGG
Organism: bacterium; assembly: GCA_027310325.1. Classification (GTDB taxonomy): domain Bacteria; phylum Desulfobacterota; class GWC2-55-46; order GWC2-55-46; family GWC2-55-46; genus JAKAIQ01. The sequence continues at coordinate 6,580 of DAIDBB010000391.1, forward strand.
CGTTATAATCCGGGTATGAGCCTCTTAAGCCACCCCTCTTTCGAGGTTATGGCCCCGTGGGGGCACATCTCCTGACAGCAGAAGCACCTTATGCATTTATCATAGTCTATGAGTATCCTGTCTTTCCTTTCCATGACCGAAGGGGGGCATACCTCGACGCAGATATTGCACCGGGTGCATATGCCGTGGTTTATGTTCGGCCTTGCCGTGAGGGACTTCCTCAGGATCTTGTCAACGAAGTACGGGAGCCTGGATGTAATAAAGTTCGGGCTCATAAGCGGCGGGAACCTGAAGTCCCTGACCGGCTGGGCCTTCTCGCCGAGGGTGTTTATAGCGGACTCGTCCGGCGCGATGCCTCTTTCCATGGCTACTCTAAGGACAGGGACGTCATATGCACGGGCCCCGAGGAGACCGGCGGCTACCGTATCCATCATGAGGGCATCAGGGGACGCGAATACGAGGCCAAGGTCCCGCGGGTCGCCGCTTCCGGGCCCGTTGCCTTCCATGGCCGTTATCGCGTCCATTATGGTAAGCCTGGGCCTGAGGAGATAATAGAGATCGAGGAGCATCCCCGCGAAAAATAGCGCGTCGGTGCCGGCGGCCAGGTGCCACTGCGGCTTTTTCTTGCCCGGCACGCAGCCGAACATGTTCTTTACGCCCATGGTGAGGAACATCTGCACATGGGTCTTGAGTTTCGGGATGTTTATGATGCCGTCGAACCCGAGCGCCTCCCTCGCCACTTCAAAGCGCTTGAAGGTGTGGCCTTCGGGGTTCTCGGCCTCGACCGGCTCCTTGAGCTCTATAAGCTCCGTGCCCGTGTCTTTAAGTATCCCGGCCAGGCCGCATTTGTCGGCTACTTTACGGGCGCTCCCCAATCCGGGGCTGTCCCCGACGACGGGTGCGGCTCCTGCCTCTTTCACAAGTCTTAATACGGCCTTTACGACATGCGGGTGGGTGGTTACCGCCGAATCGACGGGTTTGGCGGCGAGGAGATTGGGCTTAAGGAGTATCCGTTCGCCCTTTTTTACGAACCGCCCCATGCCGCCGAGAAGTCCGACGGCTTCTTTTACAGCGCCGTAGACCCTGTCCGTGCCGTAATCGGGGCACCTTATGACGGATACGGCGGCTTTTTCAGGGTTCTCTTTCATGGGAGTTGGCCGATTGCCGGGGCGGGGGTCCGCTCGTAGGTCGTAATCCGGTCCTTTCCTTCGCCTCTGCGCCGGGTCATCGACGAGAAGCGTCGTCTCTTTCATATGGCCGCTTTTCCGGATAGTATTGTTTCGTAGGAGAGGGGCAGTCTTACTTCAGCCCTTCAAGACGCTTTTTCGCGAGCTTCGCCTCGGAAGAGCCCGGGAACTTCTCGACGACCTGCTTGAAGAGCACCCGCGCCTCCTGTTTAGAGCCGAGCCTTTCGAACGAATAACCTTCCTTGAGCATGGCGGCGGCGGCCTTCTCGCCTTTCGGATAGTTTTTAACTACGCCGTCGAACTCGACTACGGCCCTCTCGAAGTCGCCCATGCCATAGTACGTCTCGCCAAGCCAGTACCGGGCGTTACCGGCGAGCTTGTGGTCGGGGTAGGCCTTGAGAAAACTTTTGAGCGCCTCGGCGGCCGTCTTGTACTCCTTTTCCTCTACGGCCTTGTATCCCCTGGCGTAAAGGCCCTCGGCATCCGTAAGCCCCGCGGCCCCGCCAGCCGTCTCTGACGGGGCTTTCTGGAGCGTTGCCATGGCGGACTCGAGCTGCGCGAGCTTCTTCTCGTCCGCGTCAAGCGATGCCTTCAACGCCTCGATCCTGGAGTTCGTCTCCTTCGAGCCCGAAGCGAGGCCGTTTATCCTCGCGTTCACGTCGGTTACGGAGTTTTTCATCTCGTCCCTGTTGTGTTGGGCCTCGTCTACGCTCCCGCGGACGAACGAAAAGTCCTGACGCATGTTTTCGATAGAGTTGTTTGTCTCGGCCAGGGACCTCTTCAGGTCTTCGACGGAGTTCTTGATCTTCCCCATCTCCCCGCCTCCGGCCTCAAGGGCCGTGACGCGCCTTTTAAGGTCCTCGTCATCCTTTACCAGCTTGTCGACGTTCTCGACGTACTTCGCCTGCTCCTGGGTCATTATGGGAA
>DAIDBB010000392.1 GCA_027310325.1 bacterium
GTGAAGGAGGCGGCGTTAGCAGAAAAGGCAAGGAGATGATAGGCTCTACCGTCCGCAACAGGGTAAAAAGCCACTCTTTCCCCGATACTTATAGCGAAGTCATATACCAGGGAAGGCGCCGGGATGACGGAAAATGGATTCCCCAATACTCCGCTGTCGGAGGAGACCGCTGGCGCGACTACGAACATCCGGAGAAGCTCGACAATAAAGAGTACAGGGCGTGGAAGGAATCTCGGGATGTTGCAAGGGGCATATATGGAGGCGCTATCCCCGATAGGGCCGAAGAGGCGGAGTACTTCCATTCAATGAAGCCGGGCACTGAGAAGGGTTTCTTCAAGGACGCCGTTGACGATGGCAGGCTCATTGATGTTTTCGGAAAACCTGTCGAGGGAATGACCTTCTTGAAGACAGCACCGCGGAAGAAGGAGACGGAGAGATGAGAAAGACAACTGTCCTGTTCTTTCTATTTTTCCTCTTTGTGTCATCCTGTATATCAGGTCCGGTCATGGCCGATGACAGGGTGCTTGCCGTAAAAGAGGCCCTTGCCAGGTTCATATGCTATACCGACTTCTGGTACGCTGATATGGATGTAGAAGGTGCACCGCTTGATTTCGAACTTAAATTCGAGGGAGACAAGTTTTATATCTGGGTTAATGACGAGAAGCTCAGGTCAAGTAGAAAAGGCGCCCAGTTTATCGGTATTTACGAGGGCAGCATCAAAAATGGGAAGGGGATGATAGAATCTGGCATGACTTATAATATCAAACAGTCCCGCACGCTGCCTCAACAATTCGCTGAGCACAGGCGCCACTTCGAAACAGGGCCGATAATCAAGACGTCAATGGTTGTACCAAAGGACTGCACGCCCCGCTACGACCCCATGACCCCGAGAAAAGAGGTGCTGATCGATGCCATAGCCAAGACCATCCAGAAGATGCTCAGGCGCTATGCCGCTGAAGGGCGCAGGGTCTACCCGGAAAGGATGACGCTTCTTATAGCGAACTTCAACCTCGACTACCAGTTCACATTTGTTATTGTAGAGCCAATAAATGCGGTCTACAGCGTTGCGCTCCATGACTGGGACGACTATCAGGGAGACGAATACGGCCGGGACGGAGAGGTGCTTACTGGCGAGCGCACAATGGACGTGTTTTCGAAGGAGACCCTTCGCGAGGTCAGAAGGCATGGAATAGTAAGGGAGATTACGATACGCTAAACAGATGTGTGACGTCTTGCGGGCCGAGTGAACCGCCTCAACATTTCTCTTGTAAATCTTTTAGCGGGTTCAGGGTGCAACCCTGAACCCGCAGATAGTTAACCTTAAACATCCCTCAGTTGATCGACTTGATGAAATCGGCCAGGGCGTTCAGGTCGCCATCCGACATGTTCTTATGGTTCGGCATGCTGGCCGCGTATTTTTTGTACTTCTTGGACGGACCCTGGCGGCCGTTCCTGATTGTATCGATGATATCCCCTTTCGAGGCGTTCCTGATCCAGCCGTTGCCTCTAAAGGCCGGCGCAATGGCGGTTCCATTGCCGTCGGAGCCGTGACAGGCCGAGCAATTCGCCCTGAAGATGTTTCCTCCGGCAACCGCCACGTTTACTGGCGCCGCAGGCGCTTTTGGGGCCGCCCCAGCCACCGCGACAGCACCCGGGACAGCGTCTTTTTTATTCACCGCGAAGCGGTCTCTTACGGGCGGATCATTTGCGGCCTGTCCTCTTGAAGACTGATTTCGCGCAATCTGGTCTCTCGCGGCTTGGTCCCTGGCGACCTGATCCTTAGCGGCCTGGTCCCTTGCGGCTTTGTCTTTATCGGCCTGATCTTTAGCCGCTTTATCCTTTGCCGCCTTGTCCTTGTCAGCTTGCTCCTTGGCGGCTTTATCCCTGGCAGCCTGATCCTTGTCAGACTGGTCCTTGGCAAACCGGTCACTGACAACCGGGCTTCTCGCGGCCTGTTCCCTTGCGGCCTGTTCCCTTGCAACCTGTTCCCTTGCAACCTGTTCCCTTGCAACCTGTTCCCTCGCGGCCTGTTCCCTCGCGGCCTGCTCCCTTGCAACCTGTTCCCTCGCGGCCTGCTC
>DAIDBB010000407.1 GCA_027310325.1 bacterium
AGTTGCGGGAGCACCTTTTTTACCGGATCGACAGGAATAGCAAAACCTATACCCACACTGGCGCCAACAGGGCTAAATATCGCGGAATTGACGCCTACAATCCTCCCATCACTATCAAGGAGCGGACCGCCTGAATTGCCCGGGTTTATGGCCGCATCGGTCTGAATGACGCCCCTTATAAGCCTTCCGTTGGTAGCCCGCATCGTCCTGCCGACTGAGCTTACTATGCCCACAGTCAACGTCCTTTCGAGGCCGAAGGGGTTGCCTATTGCCAGCACTTTTTGTCCCACTTTCAAACTGCCTGAATCCCCCAGAGGGATTACCTTTAGCCTGCTGGCTGGCGCGTTGATCTTTATTACCGCTATGTCATTGCTCGGATCAGCCCCGACCAGCTTCGCCTCCCATTTGCTGCCGTCATATAGGGTAACCTCCAGTTTCTGAGCGTCTTCAATGACGTGGTAATTTGTAAGTATGTGTCCCTTTTTATCGATGACAGAGCCCGAGCCGGTGCCGGTGCCGGGGACAGGGTTGAGAAAAAAATCGTAGGAGACGATCGTACTGATTATATTTACAACGCCCGGGCTCAGCTCCTCGTAAATCTTGATATTTTCACTCTCTTCCCTGGACAGCGCCCAGGATGTCACAGGGCAAGATGCCAATAAAAGAGTTGTACACAGCGCAAAGAGGAATTTTAAAGGCCTGGAATCACCGAAATACCCTCTGGATATAGACCGCATACTTTACCTCCTCGTATTTTAGAAAGCCATGGAGGCGGCTAAAATAGTTTTTTAACTTTTACAAATATTAACGAGGTTTTTTCCCCTTGTCTTTTTTCAAGCCTTCTTCTCCGGTCTTTTTACCATCTTGGCTTGCTGAGGCATCTGTGCCTTTCCCGGCTTTCTCCTTCTCCTCATGCCTCGCCATTACGATTCTTTCGGCCTCACACCAGTTCTCCAGGTCTCTGCCTTCCGGTCTTCCGCTTTTTTCATAGAGCTCGTATGCCAGCTTCGATATCTCATCATGAAGGTCCATTAGTAATCCCTCCTTTGATTTAGAATCCTGAATCAGACCCATTTTCTCAGCATGCCTGGGCGCCTTTTCCGCACCTGCACCATACGCACGTGCAACCGTCGCTATGGCAGCCCTTGTCGACGAGCCTGCTTTTGTATCTAATGGCGGCAAACGGATAAAGGATCGATTTCAGGAAAGAAGGCCTGTATTGCCTTCCGAGTTCCCTGATGGTGTCCATCCCGGCAAGCCTTTTGATGACATGGCCATAACCGCCGTTGCCGAGCCTCTCGTAAAGGAACCTGTTTACGAGGGACGTCTTCTGCATCGACAGAAGCTCCTTTTTAAGCAAGGCAGGATAATCCATGGACTCGATGATGCTTATGGCCGAGATAGCCCGATGCCATGGCATATCTCATTCCGAAGCCCCAGAGGCAATCCTGGCCCCGCGGCCTCGCCGACGTAATACCAGTTGTTTTCAAAGACAGGCTTTCCGAAAAAGAGTTACCGTAACCCCCGAATTCCTTCTCGCCGGAGATATCAAGGTTGGGGAAAACCCTTCTGAACGCCTCCTGGGTCTCCTCGAAGCACTCCCTCTCCCTTTTAAATTCGCTGAACATGCAGGTTGCCATGGTCCCCTGC
>DAIDBB010000436.1 GCA_027310325.1 bacterium
GTTATGGCCTTCAAGACCCCGACGGACGCGCCGGCCCCGAGCGCATAACCGTCCTTAAGCCCGGAGCCCACCTTAAGATTCGGTTCAACGAACGCGTACGCAAGCCCACCGGAAAAGCCGTACGCGAGCCCCGGGCCTCCCTCTATCCCGTAGACCGTCCGGTGCCTCCTCATCCCGAACTCCTCCCTCTTTATGCCTCCCTTTAGCCTCCATGAGACGGGCTTATTGAACGTGCCGAAATCCGAAATCGAGTCTATTTCTACTAAAGTAAGCCCCTCCAGCGAGACCTTCTTTTCAGGATAGTTGTACCGCACCTCGGTATCGAGGAAAGAGATCGCCGCTCCGAAGATATACCCCTGGTCCGGGTCCATAAGGTCGTGGTACGCCGGGCGCAACTTTAGATAATTGTACGCGTCACCCCTCTTTACGCCAGCGCCCGCTGAAAATCTCGATGGGCCGTGGCCTTTATCGGGGGAAGCGGGCTCGACTATCAGATAATCCGCGGCCGGGCCGAGGACGCTCCGGGCCCCCAGCATCCGGAGGTATGACTTCATGTAAGCGGTCTTCTCCACCTTCTCTTGCGCGTACATGTACTGGAGGTACTCGGCCGCCAAATCCAGGGCGTGGGCCTTGTCGTCTTTACCAATCCCCTCATCGGCTATGAATTCCTGAGGGTCTTTTTTGCCAACGGAGATATCGAGCGCGAAAGGACGGTATTCAGGCGTCATCAGGTTTTCAATCGTTTTTATCCGCATGGCCTTAGAGGGCCTGTAGACCGCAGGCTCATTCGCGTACATCTTGCTTTTTTCAATGGCCCTTACCGTATCGGTAGGTATCACCCAAGGTGGCAGATAATCCGTCGGGCTTGCCCCTGGCCTTGCCGCCTCAAGGACCAGAAGAAGGTTATACGAACAGTTCTCGCCGAAAAAATAATAATAGGAGTAGACGTTCTTTAGCTCCCAAACGTGCTCAACCATCCTCTGGACCTCGGCGCGGGTAAAGTTGAGCCTGTACTCCCACATGTCCCTGTTCTCGAGGTTGTTGTACTCCTTAATCTTGTCGTAGTACGGGAGTATCGTAAAGAAACCCTTGTAGTACCCGAATATCCCCTTGAAGGCGAAGACAAGGCCATTTGAATCAGTCGTCAGGGCGGCGTAATTGACCGCATAGGAAAGGAGCTTGCTTTCGTAGGACGAATCTATCCTTAAAAGCGTATGGCCGAACATCGAGGCCGGGCTGTTCATGTGCCCGACAGGGAATATAAGGACGACCGACTCGGGCTTGACGGCGGTCATGAGCTCCTTAAACCCCTTGCAGTCCTCAACGGGCACGAGGCCTTCTTTTATATTGAGCTCCTCCTTAAGCCAGTTATATCTCGCTATAAATCTGCACCTAGGGTGATCGTCGCCGGATAAATCTGTCCTGAAAAAACCCTTGAGGGTCTCGACCATCTCGTCTTCCGGGTCGTATTTTCCTTTTTTCGACAGAAAAAAAGACGGGTCGTCTATGAGGCTCGCGTTTCCGCGTATGAAAGACGGCTTATAGTGGAGTAGCGCCAGCCATGCGCGGTCGAGGTAGAGCTTGCGCCCCCTCGCCGTGCCTATAAGGCCTTCAAGATAAGCGTTTTCCGCCGGATGTTGGAGTTCATCCGATGAATACGAAGGAGCCGGAAGGACAAAAAGAATGACGAATAAAAAAAGCCATGCGGCTTTGGATAAAAGGCCGCATGGCTTTATAAAACAGGTACGCATCCGTAAGGGTTATGAATTGGAAAGTACGGACGCCACATTGTCTATGACATCGGCGGATTTTACGTTCTCGGAGGTGTATATCTTCGAGAAGTTGGCCTGCAGAGCGGCATAGAAAGCCGGCCTTTTCTCCGAGGGAACGGACATAAGCTCGGCAACGGTTGAGAGGGTCTCGCCCTTTCCGGCGGCTATGTCCTGCGCGAGAGAGTCCATGTTGTCTGCAACGAATTTATTGAGCCTGTCGTTCGAAACGAACTTCGTGGGGGCCTTGCACTCCGACGTGCCGGAGGTGATGCCGAAGGTCTGGGTCCCGAAAGTGCCGTTCAAGAGCGTCATCGCGAGCTGTCCCAGAAGCATGTTGTTACCCTTCTCGCCGATCAGCAGCGCGCCGAGGCCGCAGCCGGTATTTTCCTGCGCCGAGGAAACGGCAGAGGCTTTACCGGGCAATACGATAGTCCCGACCAGAAATGCCAACGAGAGTCCACCTACAATAAATCTTTTCATCCAACACCTCCTAAAGGGTTTTTTGGAGCTTTACAAGCGGACCACATAAGTAAATAGCATATTTGTCATAAAGTCAATTAAAAATTGTGAAAAAGGAGGATTACCGCCAGACTTTGATCCCCTTAAGCGTTTTGACTATACGTCCAAGGGCATCTCTCCAGGGAGATTACCGGCGCTTCAACCTTCAAGCCGGTGGCAGGATACGACCTCGATTACGCGGAGTTTTCAAAGACCACCTTCAGCGGGTACTTCAATCCCCCAAGCATTTTTTCGAACGAGCTTTATCTGACCATTTCAGGAAATATTTACGGCGATCGAATAAGCTACAGCGCCAGAGGAGAGGCCGGCATGCGGAACTCCAGCTCAACTCCAGCTCCAAGAGCGGTGAAAACATGCTCTCTGCTCTTTGGCGCGGTTGGACGTATGACCAAGCCTCTACCTGGAACCTGGATATAATTCGGAGTGAGTCGGCGCTAGCAAGCTCCTCGGGCTTCAGGTTCACCGAGTACAGGGCCTGCTAAAATGCCAGGTTTCACAGTCTACTCGCTAAAATCTACCCACTCGAATCCACGATGAGCCTAATAATGCTATCTACTTTAAACCCGCTGTGGAAAATCAAGGTCAACGATCGGATGTCGTCGGGTTTCGTCCCGCAGAAAAAACGGATTCATTCTTTCAGCTTCAAGAAAAATCCTTAAAACGCAGCCCCATGATAAGGCGCCATCACCTCTTAATAAGAGCCTTTCGTAAGCCCTCACGTCTCACGGAGCTCCAGATTAATCATCAGAACTCGTACCCGAAGGCGAACCTGACGAGGTCCTGGCTCACGTTCGTAAGCCCTATCGCCCCTCCGAACTTCACCATCGACCTCTGGGTCAGGTGATACATGGCGTTTACGCCAAGATAATGGGCGGTCAGATTGGAATTGGCGGTAATGCCCTTGTTGCTGTCACCGAGGGCGCCGAAAAGCTCAATCCCAAGCCTGATTTCGGGGTGGAATCCATGCTCCTCCTCTATATGTCTTACGTGGTTAGGCCGCTTTGTGAGCTTGTAGTTGAGACCAGCTGCGTACCCGAAGTCCGTAACGCCCGTGTCCAGGTCGCTCTCGTTTATCCAGTTGAATGCCACATCGAGCCTGTCGGTTATATCCTGCCCGAGTACGAGCCTTGTCTCGAGTATCCTCTCGCGTGGCCTGGCCTTTTTCTTCTCCTCGGCATCCTCCCTGCCGCTCACCTCCATGAGGTACTTGGTGCCCGGGCTCAGGTCCTCCCACTCCACGTAGATGACGGGGTTAAGAGGGGTCCCGTACTCGAAAAGCCTGTAACGGTTCTCCCACCTCCAGCCCGTTAAATGGTATCCTCCCTCCCCGAAGGTAGCCTGTCCCTCGGTCATAAACTCCGTTGTCCACCTGTCGGTGACGCCGTATTCGAACTCCACCATCTGCGCGGCATAACGTCTGCCGTCGAAGTTCTGCCCGAAGTCGTTCATGAGCATTATCTCCTTTTCGCCCTCGTCAGCCGTATGGTGGTTGTAGAGGACGAAATTCGCCGCGTTGCCGCCCCACGCCGCCCCCGGCGCCAACGCAAAAAAAGCCAGTAAAACCATAACCGGACCCTTCAACGACCGCATAAGAAACCTCCCTTGAATTTTTGTTGCAGCCCGATTATATTGAAAATGATTTTCATTGTCAAGTGAAATTTATTTTCAAATAAATGCGCGCCCGAAGGCCTTAAAGCCGCTACATATTGGATTCACCTGGCGGTACGACGCGCTATGGCCGGCAAGGCATGGACCGTGAAGCCTGCCTTAATAATCCTCATCGCAAGGAACTTCATCTCCAAGGGAGTACCGGTCCCCCGGAAAAAATCCCCTTATCTAAACTCACGCCGTCAGCCGTCTTCACTATTACGGATATTCCCAGGGCAATGAAAAACCTGCCTAGCCATTAAAGATGCTTATCTTCAAACGGATACGGAAATGAGGATTATGATAAGCTGCTGGAATCCTGAAAGGACGGAAGGCTATAGAAAGAGGTATATGGGAAAGGAGAAATATCCATATTACAATCTCAAGAAATCGGGACAGAGAGTTACTGGTCCAAGGGCAGACGCATTTTTAGGAAGCTATGAAACAAAGGTTGCGATACCCATGTCCATGGCCGATTTTGAAAAAGACAGGATTATGTCCATCATCAACTATTTCATGTAACCATCCATAAATCAAGGCTTATTTCAAAAAAATAACGGGCCGGTGGCGCATATTACGCCACCGGCCAGTTAGGCTTTCCTTCAGGGCGCTACCGTAAAGTTATTGCCGCTAAACGTCCCGCCGATCGATGGTATTGTGACCTGAATATTCTGGCTGAACGTGGTCAGTCCGTCCGCCGAGACTACCGCAATGGTATATGTCCCCGGCGCGAGGTCATCCAATGTATAAGAGAAAGTCCCGATCGTTGAGAAGGGTATGCCTGTAGAATTGACGTTCTGACCGTTCATCTCAGCGCTCAAAACGATGGTCCCCGAACTGAACCCTGAAGGGAGCGAAGAGACGGTCACCGACCCGGAGACTGTCCCCGCTGTTCCGCTGACGGGCTCGAGCTTGTCAGGGCCAGTAAACTCCACATCGATTGGAGTTGAGGAGACCGTGACGGATTTACTACTCACCTTGTACAGGCCGCTATCGTTCGGGGTATCGACCGTATAATTTGCGGCATCCGCGTTGTCGGCCTGATAGGTCAGAGGTAAAGTCATTGAAAAAGCCCCGAAAAGCGGAGATCCGGTAGAAAGAAGGAACTGAAAAGATCGGTCTATCAGGTCGGGCGATTTTCGGTCGATCTGATAAGAATTCCCATTTATCATCTGACTTACCCGGGCGTCAGCGCTCGTCGGGTCCATATGCCCGGTTAAAACGCCTATTGCCGAGGTCGGGAGATGGATCGGGTAGGTCGTGGTGCTGATAACGGTATCTCCCCCGGTCGCAACGGGCACTCCCGTAGTGACGACCGTGGAGGTCGAGTCGGACACTATAACGACGTCATAGGTCCCTGTTGTGTCGGATGGGAACTCTATCTTAATCTCATCACTATTGGGGAGCGGCGAGAGGACAAATGTGCCGTCCGGCATGGTAGTCGTCTGCTTGAAGACATGGCCGTTTATCTCTGCCTTTACGGTCACGTTTGCCGAGAGTTGATCGACCGCGCCGACAATCGCCCCGGATATGCTCTTTACGATAGCCCTTATCACAGGCTTAAGAATATACTTGTCATGAGCCTTGACCACTGACCTGCACGGGTCGAAGTCGAGGAATATCTCTTCGATCTTGCCCGGCTCAATATCAAAATCGTGGATTATCTTGATGCCGCTCTGGAATCCGGACGGCACTTTGAGCGGAGAGGTCTGCCCGTCAACAACTACAGAGTTCCCGGTCTTTTCAAGATAGAGACGTATCTGGGTGTAATGGCCCGGCGCAAGCGGAGCCAGACCCAGGCTTTCAAAAAGGCCGTTTTGAAGGGAAAGCAGGTCTATCTTTACCGGCGCGTTGGGGGGGATGATCGTGGTCCACCCGTCATCGACGTCTTCCGCGTCGGCGCTCTTGTGCACCCTCACCTTCCGGACATTTACGAACACCTGGTCGATGTCGCAGCCGGATGAATCCGTCAAAAGAACCGAAAGCTGCCCGGTCTGCCCCGAAGGCGTGACAGATGAGCCGCCGCCTCCACAGGAAACCAGGAGCGATAGTAAGAAGACCCCTATCAGGCCCGTTTTAAGGAAATCTCTCATAAGACACCTCCCTGGCTAATGTCCAAGATGTTAAAGTTTGGCAAAAAGTATAGCAGAATATTTGATTTTTGCTGTACCGGGGGAATTATTTTTTTCCTTCAAGCTTGGATATCTTGATGCCCACGAGCCGCACCATATTTGTGGATTCTACGGACTCAAGGAGCTTAATGGCAGCCGCCCAGATGTCGTTCAAAGAATCCGTCGCCTCGCCAAGTGGCGTAGAAGCGGTGTTTGTCCTGAAGTTTGCGTAACGTACCTTTATTGTGACGGTTTTTCCCTTGTATCCCATGCCCTTAAGCCTTGCCGTCAGGTCCTCGGTAAGCCCATAAATTGTCTCTTTTATGATGTACGGGTCGCCGGTATCTTCCTCGAACGTAACTTCCCTGCTTATTGAGCCGGGTTCATGGAAAGGCACAACAGGGCTGTCGTCGATGCCCCTGGAGTGTTCGAAAAGGATGCTTCCGAAATTTGGGGCGAAGTTGCGCTCCAGATACTGAATTGGAAGTTTGGAAAGCTCCCCTACGGTGCTTACGCCCAGGTCCTTCAACC
>DAIDBB010000446.1 GCA_027310325.1 bacterium
GCCCTGGGCCACCCCATAGGCGCAAGCGGCGCGAGGATACTTACGACCCTCGTCCACGCGCTTAAAAAGAGGAAGAAAAGGCTCGGCATGGCGACCCTCTGCCTCGGCGGAGGCGGCGCCGTATCAATGGCCGTTAGAAGCCTGTGAATATTGAGAGGACCTTTTTATAAAAAGGTCCTCTCAAACTCTCTCCAAAAATTTTTAGTTCCCCTTGATACCCCCATTTTGGGGGGCATCAAGGGGAAGAACTAAAAGTCTTTGAAGGGGACCGGGGGAAACTTTGTACAGAAAGTTCCCCAATATCCACCCTCTTACGAGAGGCCTTTGGAGGAGACATGACATTCAGGGACATAAAAAAGGTCGGGATAATCGGGGCCGGGACAATGGGAAGGGGCATTGCCCAGGTATTCGCGCTGTTTAATTATCCCGTGGTCCTTATAGACAGGGAATCGGTCCTGGGCGTTGCCATCCCGAAGATAAAGGAGAGGACCGCCCCGGAGCTGTGGGACAAGGTTCGAAGCCTTATCACGACGGATACAGATATGAAAAGGGTCAGGGACTGCGGCCTGATTATCGAAGCCGTTTACGAGGAGCTCGATGTCAAAAAAGAGGTGTTCGCCTCATTGAGCTCGATATGCGCCCCCACGGCCATAATAGCCACGAACACCTCGGCCATCCCGATAGGCGAGCTGGCGAGGTTTGTAAAGGACCCCTCGCGCTTCGCCGGGATGCACTTCATGAACCCGCCGAAGGTGATGAAGCTCGTCGAGGTGGTAAGGGGCCCCGAGACCTCGGATGAGACGATAGAGGTCATAGAAGGGCTCGCGCGGGCAATAGAGAAGGTCCCGGCCATTGTCGGCGACACGCCGGGGTTCGTGTCGAACAGGCTCCTTTTCGCCCTTCTTGGCGAGGCCTTCCGCGTGCTTGAGAGCGGAGTCGCCACAAAGGCCAGTATCGATACCGTAATGAAGTACGGCATGAACCATCCCATGGGCCCCATAGAGCTTGCGGACTTCATGGGCCTCGACATATGCCTTCATATAATGGAATTCCTGCATAAGAGCCTCGGAGACGATAAGTACAGGCCCACCGAAGAGCTTAAGACCCTCGTAAAGGAAGGAAAGCTCGGAAGAAAGACCGGCGAGGGCTTTTACAGGTACGCCGCCAGGTAAAGCAGGGCGCTTCCGCCTACCCGCCCCTTCCGAACAAACGGCCGGCTACCGCACCGAGGAGCCTGTCGGCAACGACGACGAATATTACCGAAAAGCCGAGTGTGGAGAGGTAGAGCCTATGCTCGAAGATGACGTCGACTATAGGGATGAAGCTGGATGTGGGGGCGAGTATCAGGAAGAACCAGAAGATGAAAAAAGAGACCGCCATCCCGTCCGCCCTCTTTCCGCTTTCACCCGCGCTTTTTGACCTGATGAAGAGATAGGCCCCGGCGGCCAGTATAAGAAGGAGTATCGCGAGCGATACGACAGGGGGGAGCACCGGTATATTGAGGACGGCGCCCTTGCGCGCCTCCGGCGCCCTGAAAAGGGACTTTGCCAGAGGGTAGTCGTAGTCGAGGTTCTGGTTGACCGGGACAAAGAGGAGCGAGATGTAATAGACGAGGACGTTCAGCTGGGTAAAGAGGTAATCCCTGGGGCTTATGCCCTGAACGGAAAACCCGGCGCTTGCTGGAAACTGCCCCCCGTGACCGTCCACGGCGGCATGTTTCACTGGCAGGGACGGCCCGGCGGACTGCGCCGCTATTATCGACGAATCCCTGCTCATGTCCCCGAACCCGCTTAGGGGGACGATGTCGCGTACCGTAAAAAACACCATAAGGGCGATAAGGATGAGATATACCGGCCACCTCGAAAAGACCCTGCGGATATTCCCCCCGCTTATGAAGTACAGGTCATAGAGGAATACGGCCGCTGGCAACGTAAAGGCCGTCTCTTTCGAGTAGAACCCGAGGACATAAAGGACGCCCGTGGCCGCGTATAAAAGGCCCCGTTTGGCCGGAGTGGATGCCGAAGCCGACCTTCTGAAGACAAGGACGGCCAAAAGGTAGAAGAGCGCGGCGAGCGATTCCATCCTCTGAACGATGTATGTTACGGCCTCCGTCTGGACCGGGTGGAGGGCGAATATGAGGGCCGAGAACGCCGCCAGCTTTCTGGCCCTCGGCTCGTCGTCAGCGCCTTTTGTTTTCCTGAATATCCCGAGGACGAGGAAGTAGGCGGCCATGGCGTTCAGGACGTGTATCGAGACGTTTACTATATGGTATCCGGTGACGTCGAGGCCGCCGATGGCGTAGTTCACGGCGAAACTGGCCATGGTCACCCCCCTCTGGCCCCTCAAGAGCGCCGGGACGTTACCGAGAGACCTTAGCGACTCGTTTTCCATTATCGTAGGCTGGTCGTCGAACTGAAAACTGGCGTTAAAGGTGTTTGAATAGGCGAGGAGTATGAGGGCGGCGAGAACGAGCAGGAATACCGGCTGGAACAGTCTGCCCGAATATATGCGCTCAAGCCTGAACACGGACCGGCTCATCCCTTCTCCGCGTCTTCCCTCTCGCCGGGGACCTTTATCCCGGCTTCCTTCATTGCGTCCTTCAAGAGAGCCAGTTCCTGCGCCAGGAGCTTATTTTTTTCGTGGAAGATCGAGATGACAACGGAGAAATGAAGCGTTATGAGAAGGATGAATATGAAAGCCACAAGAAAAAGGAGCGACGGCGGGTACGCTACGCCCAGATACCCGGCGAACATGTCGAGGAGCCCTTTTTTAAGGGAGAGCACCGTTATGACGGTGGTTGCCGCGAGCCACAGGACCGAGTACTTCTCTTTCAGGAGCCCGCGCCGGATGAAGTCTATTACAAGGGCGAAGAGGACGAGGGAGGCGATTATCGAGAATATCTGGAAGTAATACACTTCTACCTCACCTTCTTGAGAAGGTCTACGAATATGGCGAGCAATACCTTTACCATATAGTATACGGACCTGGCGGGCGTTATCGACGACTGCCCTCCCGCCCTGGGCCGCATCTTTACCGGGACTTCCATTATACTAAATCCCTTCCTGTGAAGCAATACGAGAGCTTCGACCTCCGGGTAATCGTCCGGGTAGTTGTAGCTAAAGTACTCGATGCACCTTCTTCCGGCGGCCCTGAACCCCGAGGTCGTATCCGTCATCCTTACCTTTATAATGGCCGAGACGACCCTCGAGAATATCGCCATCCCGGCGCTCCTGGCAAGGGAAGCCTTGTAGTCCCCTTCGGCGAGGAACCTCGACCCGACGGCCATGTCTGCCCTGCCCGCAAGCACCGGCTCCGCGAGGCGCGCTATCTCTTCAGCCGGATGCTGCCCGTCGGCGTCGACCTGGACGGCGACGTCGTAGCCCTTTACGCGGGCGTACCTGTAGCCGGTCTGCATCGTGGCGCCTATGCCAATATTGTATGGATGGCGAAGGACCCTTGCCCCGGCTTTCCCGGCGACAACGGAAGTGGCGTCGGCCGAGCCGTCGTCTATGACGACGATGTCGGCGTCAGGGAGGTTACGCTTCACGTCGCGCACCACCGCGCCGACGTTCGCCTCCTCGTTGAACGCGGGGATTATTACCAAAAGCTTCGCTTTGTCTTTTTTCATTCTGAAAAGCCGGGGCGGCCTAAAAGTTCGGGAAGGGTCTCTAAAAAAAGTGGAATCTCAATCAATCGGTTCTTCTCTGGTTACTGTCTTTTTTTTCTGAGGAAGCTCCGATTAATTATTATATTTTGCAGTCATTGCGAGGAGCGTAGCGATGAAGCAATCTCTAAGCATGTGATTTATCTAAAAAACAGATTGCTTTCCCTTCGCTTCGCTCTGGGCTTCGGCTCACTCTCTCGCAATGACAGCTCACTGAATCAATCGGAGGTTCCCTAAATAAAGTCAAGGGGACTCGTTGGTCTCCGCTCGTCGCTCCCGCTCCTCGCTCCGACCCGCGTTTGCTCGCTTCCGTCACGCCTCCCGGCGTGACTCTTCCTCGCATCCGCTCGGCGCTCGCAAACCGTTCTCGTCCCGCCATCGAATATCAAATTTAAAAAGCGAGCCCTGTGGGCTTGTTTTTTAAATTTGGTGCCGAAGGGGGGACTCGAACCCCCACAGGCTTTCGCCC
>DAIDBB010000455.1 GCA_027310325.1 bacterium
GTCCATAATTTCAGCGAAGTGACCGTTCAGGGCGCCGAGGCGGCCATCACCTGCACCGGGGTCCTCTTTGGCCTACCCACGGGCGGCGCCGACTACGTGGTCGTAGACAACTGGCAGACCCAGCCGCATTATCTTACGAAAAAGAGCGGCTCCTGGAAGATAGTCGGCGGGGCCACGCACTGGGTCCGGGCGAAGATGAAGGTCCCCGGGAAAAAGAAGGAGGCCTTTACTCTTGAGTTCCATCCGTTTTTTTAAGGTTGTTTTTTTCAAATACAGGGGAACGGGTCATGCCGCTCCCCTTTTTTAATGATCGCCCCTGGGATCTTGATCTCCTTCCGTAAATCCTTATTATTTACGTCTATAAATCAGTTAGACCTAAAATAGAAGACTCCCTTCGTCTTTCTAATCTTCCTTTAATCTTCCGTAAGTAAAATATAGGCCTCGAAAAGGATCTTATGTCTCCTGTCAGGTTTTTTTAGCGGCGCAATAATGAGGCAATAAAGCCAAGCGAGGCCAAGCGGGAGGAGATGATGAAAAGAAAGCTTATTGAGAAGATGGTTATCGCCGCTACTTTTGCGGTGTTTGCGGCAGGTTCTTTTATCCCGGTTACCGCCAACGCCGAGGCCGGCCATGCCGACAGGTTCGCGGTCGCAAGGTTAAAGACCGTCGAGGAGAACTACCGGGCCCATTTGCGGGCCGAGGCCCTCCATGCGAAGAAATCGGCGGCCATCGGCGAGTCCGGTCCCTCGAGCTTATGGCTCACCAGGGTGGCCCCCGAAGAGGTAAACATGGTTACAAACAGGCGCGAAAGCAAGAAGCAGTCCGCTCTTAGCCTTAACGGCAAGTCTTACTATTGCCCGGACAACGCCTATGCGGTCAACATGTCCGATAACCCTTCCATCCGTTCCGCCAGGGACCCTCTTACGGACAAGAGGATCGACAAATCGGACGCGGTCATCTACGCCGACGCCTCGGGCAGGGTCTATTATTTCGAGTCGGAGGACACGTACAGGGGCTTCATAGGCCTGGCAGACACCGAAAGGGAATTCGTCAGGAACTGAGCCAGGTTATAATAACGGTAACAAAAAGCCCCGGTATAAAAACCTGGGCTTTTTGTTTTGCCTGTCCCTGCTTACGGAAGAACGGTCACGGTGAGAACGTCCGAGTAAAGCCCGGGGTATACGTCCTGGCCCGCGGGGACGCTCCCATAAACGGCGATGTTATAGGAGAAGTTTTTTTGCTGAATCTTCCCGATCCAGCTCGAAGTGCCCTGTGTACCGTCGCCCCACACGGTGAGGTAGGACGGGTCGATAAAGAGGTTGTAATTCAAAAGGTCGGGTCCGCCCGCCTTTATCATCTGCCTGGGGATGAAGACGCCTGAATTGGCGCTTGGGCCTATGTTGATAGTGTCGGGGTTCACGGTCTGTGTGCAGGTTATGGTTATTGTCCCCGTTGAAGTCGTCTGGGCGGTCTGGAAGACGTCATAGTTGCCGAAGTTCACGCTCGTCGTCGTACCTGTGCAGATGGAGGGAGCACCGGCGTGGGACTCCGCCGCCGCAAGGATAAGGCATAAGGTGAGAAGAGGCTTAAACGGTATCTTCACAGACAAGCTCCCCGAGGTTTATCATCATGTCCGGCACGTCCGGTATCATTATATCAAAAGAGCATGTTTTTCCCATATAAACCATGCTGGCGCTGTATTTGCCGGGTTTTATGTTCTCGAGATAAAATTCTCCGTTCCTTCCCGTCGGGAATCTTATCTCGCGGCCATCGACCGTCGTCTTGACCTCGTAGAATTCGGCGCCTCCAAGGGCGCCCATGGACCTTATCTTCAGAAATCCCGTTATGCCCTGGATCTTCGTGGCCTTGAATTCGATGACCGAGCCGCTCCTTAGCGCCGGTGAGACCTTCTTTTGAGTCTCCGGCAGGGAATAGTTTATCGGGATTTGCTGGTTTCCGACGGAGATCTGGTTGTCGTAGTAGGAGTTGAGGTTCGTTATGATCACCTTCCCCGAGGAATCCGTCTCTCCGATCTCCTGGTTGTTATTGTAGACCTTAACTCCCTTGAGGTCTCCTACTTTGACGACCCCGAAGCTGTCGACCACTGGCAGACCTATGCCGACGGTCCCGCCCGCGTATACGAGACCCCCCGCGGCCGTTAATTCATAGGTATTGCTGTCTCCGGACTTGCTCAGATTTGATATATATTCGCCCGTGAATATGCCGTAAGGCGAGTTGTACTGGAGGTACGGGTCGACCGTGTAGGCTGCCTCGGGCTGGAAGGCCCTTGTAACTTTAGCCCTGTAGCCGAGGCCTTGCCTGAAAGGAGGGTTTTCCTGCATCTGGAGCGTTTCGGCATCGGAGCCCCTGTTCTTGACGAAGAACGCCGACGCCGAAGCGTCCTTCCACGGGTAATAGGTGAGCCCCCCGAATACCTGGTTGTCGGTAACGCCGCTGTCCTTTATGCGGCTGAATGACAGATAAATCGACGAATCCCTGAGGACGTTTACCGAATATGTCGCGGAGATAACGGTCCTGTCAGGGGCGTTATAATTTTCGGTCCTGGTGTAGTCGAGGGAGGCCGACCCGAAACCCCGCGACCCATAGCTTATCCCGGCCCCGGCTTCGTATTTTATCAGAGCGCCCGAGATCGTGTTGGAGATGGTCGCGTAACCGCGGGAATATCCCTTTAGAAGCGCCATCGCGCCGAACCTGGGCCCCTGGTAAATGTGGTTTATGGAAGCTGCTATGCCGCCGCCCCTCCTCCGGTCGTAGCTGCCGGCCATCGAGACGCTAAGGAGACCTAACCTGGTAGAGCTGAACGAGGCCCGGGGCCCCAGGTTAACGAGCCTTCCTTCTCCTTCCGCCGTGACGCCGACGCTCAAGTCGTCCGTGAGCCCGTACCTGTGGTAAAGGGAAAAAGCAGGCTTCCCGTAGCTGTCGCTCTCGCGCCCGAAGCCGTTCCTTAAAAAGACTATGTTATAGCTGTACTCGTGGAGTCCCTGCTTAAGGATTGTATCGGTAAAGTAGAAAGGGTAGCTTAGCCTCTCTTCCCTGCCGAACGGGTCGCGTATGACGACCTGGACGTTGCCCGCGCCTCTGTACGACGAGATGTTTTTAAGCTCGAACTCCCCGGGAGAGAGCTTTTCCCTTCTGATCAGCATGCCGTTAATGTAGATATCCGCCTGCGATGGGGCGGACACGAGCCCGGTTGTGTTGAAGAGCGGCTGTTTTATGAAGTAGGGGTCTATCCTGTAGACCTTCTGGAAGCTGAGTCCCCCCATATTAAGGTTGCTTCCGAGATCGTTCGAGGACGCGAAAAAATCGCCGGCTATCGTCCTTTGAAGATTAGAGCGGCTGTCATATATTACGTCGCTCGTAAGCCTTACGAACTTACTGCTGTCGGGCGTTTTCGTGTAGGAGGTGTCGGTCAGAAAAAGTATGTTGTGCGTGCGCACCCCCACCTCGTTAGTGACGTTGAAGTTCTCGATTTTAGAGCTCCCGCCGAGGTAATCGAACCTGTAGTTGAGGAACGCGGAGTCGTCCCCGCCGGTATAATATACGTTCGGGTCCCTGTGCGGCGCGTAGTCCAGGGTAATTTTT
Source organism: bacterium (assembly GCA_027310325.1). Classification (GTDB taxonomy): domain Bacteria; phylum Desulfobacterota; class GWC2-55-46; order GWC2-55-46; family GWC2-55-46; genus JAKAIQ01. The sequence goes on from DAIDBB010000455.1 coordinate 3,604, forward strand.
GGAAGAAGGACCGGGTCGGCCTCTATCTCAAGGAGGAGGGCGCCCTCGTTAAACGAGAACGCTACGCCGCGCATCGACTTGAGGGATATGTACCTGTCGCCGCCTGTCTCAAACGTCTCCCCTTGCGGATTGTTAAAGCCGATTTTCCTCAAGTCGGCCTCTTTCACAAGGAAGTCTCCCGGGCGCGATTTTACGAAAAAGTCGCCTTTAGACCTGTGGTTAAGGGCAATGCTTACTACGATCGTGTCAGCCCCGAAGGAGGCCGATGGCGTGATGATGAAAAAAGCGATAAAAAATGAAAGGGCGCCGATGAGCTTTCGCATTATTGGGTTTTTCTAGGGCACATGCCGTTTCCCAACTCGAATTCTTTTTTGAGGTCCGTTTTCCCGACTACGGCCTCGATGTAAAGCATGGATGTGCCCTCGCATACCTCGCGCTGGATCGTGGCCGTGTAAGTCCTCGATGCGCCGGCAAGGAGGTACCATCCGGCCAGGTCCTTCGAGAAGGTCTCCTTGCCTCCGGCGTTTTTCCCTTTAAGCGTTATCGAGTCTATTACCAGGTGGACGTTCCCGGTGTTTTTGACGGTCACTTTGGCGACCCCGCCGGCCACCTCGACCTTTTCTATCTCCGCCCCGGGCGTTTCCCTCTCCGGCTTTACGAAAACCGGGATGCCGAACCGGATCGCTATGGAGACGTTAACCCCCTCGGCTTTTTTCCGCGAAGGTATCTCCTCGACAAAGAGTCTGTACGCCTTTTCCTTCCCGACCGGAAGCGATTCGACCCCGGACCTCAGGGTCTTCTTCTCGCCCTTTGAAAGCGTCATTATCTTCGGAAAGAAGACGAGGTCCTGGGTCTCGGTATATACGTCCTTGCCCTGATCGTCCTCGGTCCATTCAAAGGCCCTCATCTGGAGGTTGAGCTTGTCAGGGCTTTCCGAGGAGACGGTCACTACCCCTGTCCTTACGTCCTTGTCGAAATCCATCCTTATCGGCGAGACGCTGAATTCCCCGGCGCGCGGCGCCGCGGGATAAAGCAGAAATAAGAGGAATGCGCCCAGCAAGACATGGAAGGAAAGGCATGGTCTGCGCCCGGAAAGTCTGTTCTTCAAAGCCGGTTCTCCTTGCTCGCGCCGTTAAGCGGCGGTCTGCGGAATTAAAGCGGATTAACGGATACGGTAAGAGGCCAGGCGTACGTGCCGGCCCTTATTCCGTCCGAAAGCATGAATCTGTAACTCAGCTCAAGCCTTACCGCGCCCCTGCCGACGTGAGGCTGGGCGATTATGCCGGAGCCGTTCTCGAGGATGGAGTGTATGCCGGGGCCGCTAACGTGCACTTCCCTGAAGGTCGTCCCCGCGCTGTCGAAGGTAAGCATGTAGCCGCGGGGGCAGTCGTTCTTTATCTCGATTATGGTAGCGCCGTCCGAGTCCACGTATCCGCGGCCTATATCGGAATTGGTGACGACGATCTCGCCCGTCTGGCGGAGGACCTTCATGTTCGAGACAGGCCGCAGGGCCGCGTTCATCGTCTCCTTCTCATCGGCCACCTCCGGGCCCGGGGACCCGTTCGCGTCCGAGATGCTCGCAAGAGAAAGGACCGCCGTAAGCGAGGCTGTAAGGAGCTTGTCCTGGACCTTGAGCCCCCAGTCGACATGGGGCGGCAGCACGTATCCGGCATCAACGAGGACGTCGCCGAGTTTTTTCCGCGCAATCCTCTGCTTTTCAAGGGCGTGTTCCAGCTGTTCCCGTGTTATCTTTTTCGTGTATATGAGTATCTCGCCGAGCCTGAAGTTTATCGAGCTGTGGTTCGGGTTTTCAAGGTGCCGCTGGAACCTCAATATCGCGTCGAGCTCCCTTTGCGTTATGTAGCCGAGCCTGAGGAGCGCCTCTCCGAACATCTCCCCCGTCCTTTTGTGCTCGCTGAAGGCGAACTCGAACTGGACCGGGGTGATGCGTTTGGCGCGGAGCAGCAGCTCACCCAGGGGCTGCCTTGGGCCGGCAACCGCATTTACCGCGTCTTCAAGCGTTGCCAGGGCCTTCTGGGCCGTTAGCGCCGCCCTGAGGTCGACCGGGTCGAGCGCTCCCATGCGGACAAGTACCGCGCCCAGCGGTTCGCTTGTGGATTTCTGGACTTCGAGGGCGAGATTCAGCTCCTGGGGTGTGATGAATTGGCCTTCGATAAGCACCTGCCCGAGCGGGCGCTTCGTGAACTTAAGGCTCCTTCCGGTTTCTTCTTTTTCGGTCCTGGCAGTCATAGGATTTCCGGCACGCGCATTATACAGTCAATATTTCGGACGGACAATAAAAATCTTGAATGGGAGACAGCCGCAATCCCGCACATTTAAGGGCGGCCAGGGCGGGCAATACAAATGACCATTCCTTGCCATGAAGGATCTCCGATCTATGGCTGAGATCCTTCAAATAAAACGGGGCGGCCCAAGGCCGCCCCGTTTATGGTCCTTCAATCTTAAGGATAACGAGCTCATCAGGGGTTAATGGTCAGCGTTACCGTGTCCGAGTAGCTGCCCGCGCCCGCGTCGACGTAGTCCGCGTTAAGGACCGTGCCCGTAACGTTCAATGTCACCGGGGTATTCTTTCCGAGACCGGTCCCGGCATTGGTGTATGCTATCGTATAGGGTATGAACTGGGTGGCGTCGGCGCCGTTCTGCATCCTTATCGTGGCCCCCGAGTTGTGCAGACCGGTGTCATTGGTAATGGCATAGGCGGCCCCTTTAGTGCACCAGAAGTTGGTGCTCATGGAGGCTGTGGCGTTGGTGGCCAACGTCGGGTCAAGATTGCCGAAGGCGAGGGTAGACGTTGCCGAGCTGAACTTGCAGGTCCCGATTACGGTAGCCGATACCGAGATGGCATTCGTGCTCGCCGCAAGGGCAGGGCCCTCTGCCGCCAAAAACCCGAGAGCCGCCACAACCAAGATTAATTTCTTCATGTCTTTCAAATCCTCCTTTTTTTTATGTTTTTTTATTTTTGTGTTACAGGAAATTATTATCTGAACTTATTGCCACTTCTTGATGACCACCTCCCTCAGTCCTTTTGGATTACGTATTTGATTGGCTGAAGGAATGCAACAGTCGTGCCATAATTGTAACTAATTGATTTTTATGAATATCGCCTCCTGGCAAGAAAAAAATAACTAAAAATGTGACAATAATTGCCATATTCACTAAAAGTATTAATTCTTGGAGTATTTATCCAAATAATTTATAATAATTAGGGTTTTATGTGACATAAATCACCTTATAGT
>DAIDBB010000483.1 GCA_027310325.1 bacterium
GCTATCCTGAAGAGCCATGACGAGAAAGACCCTTCCCTGAATTTGCCGAGGTTCCGGAATGCCTTTATAAAGGTATCCTGGGTAATGTCTTCGGCATCCCCGGCGCTTCCGGTCATGTACCTGCAGAGGTTATATATAGTGTCCTGATATCTGAGCACTATATCCTCAAAGGCCTGGATATCGCCGCCCCTTATGAGGTCGAGCATCTCAGTGTCGGTGCGGGATGGGGTATATCTTCCGGTATGGAGACGGGCTTTCCCGTATTTATCGGACATAAAATTCAGCGCTGGGCGGCGACTTTACGCGAGCCGTTTACCGTTACGAGGTCACGGATCCTTGCAAGCTTGGCGGGACCGATCCACTTTACTTCAGTAAGTTCATCGATCGATCTGAAGGAGCCAAGCTCTTTTCTTTTCTCGACTATCCTCTGGGCCGTCTTCTCCCCGATGCCGGGGAGTAGCATAAGATCATCGACACCGGCGGTATTGATATTGACCGGGAAAACAGGCAAGACGCCTCTGGCGCCGGGCCCGGCCTGTCCTTTGTTTTCGAAAGAAACTTTCCCGGAAGTGTCCTCCCGGAGGGCGGCAGGCACAGAGGCTGAGGAGGCTCTGCCGGCAGTTACGTCACCGTGTATTAAATGCCTTGGAGAACTTAAAAGAAAGACCGCGAGGAAGATCATTGAAAGGATAAGAAAGGCCCCGTATCTCTTATCAATTCTCATTTGACCTTTTTGCCTGATTTTCCGTCCTTGAAGAGCTTGTATTCGAGGCTGTCAACAAGCGCCTGCCAGCTCGCCTCTATGACGTTTTCAGATACCCCGACGGTGCCCCATTTGTCGATGCCGTCGCCGGATTCGACCAGGACCCTTACCTTTGCCGCCGTTCCGCCGAGGCCGCCGAGGACCCTGACCTTGAAGTCGAGGAGCTTAACGTCCTTGATCGCCGGGTAGAACCGCTCAAGGGCCTTCCTTAGCGCCGCGTCGATGGCGTTTACCGGGCCGTTGCCTTCAGCGGCGGTGTGCTCCACCATGCCGTCGACCTCGAGCTTTATGGTCGCTTCCGAAAAAGGGGCTTCGTTCTCCTTTTTCTTTTCGTCTATGACCCTGAAGCCGAGGAGCTTAAAGTACTTCGCCTTTTTCTTCAAAGCCTTCTGGATGAGGAGCTCGAACGAAGCCTCGGCCCCCTCGTACTGGAAGCCCTGCATCTCAAGGACCTTCAGGTCATGCAGGGCCTTCTGTATGACCTCTGCGTTACTTTTTATATCGATGCCGTACTCTTCCGCCTTATAGATTATGTTGGATTTGCCGGCAAGGTCCGATACAAGCACCCTCTGGCGGTTTCCGACAACCTCGGGCCTTATATGCTCGTACGTCAAAGGGCTCCTCAGGACCGCGCTTACATGGATGCCTCCCTTGTGCGCGAATGCGCTGTCGCCGACATAGGGCTGGTGCTTCGAGTGCGGGAGGTTGGCTATCTCGTAGACGAACCTTGCGGTATCGCGGAGCTTCTCAAGGCGCTCGCCGGTGACGCAGTCTATGTTCATCTTGAGCTTCAGCGCCGGTATGATCGAACATAGATTGGCGTTGCCGCACCTCTCGCCGAAACCGTTTATCGTCCCCTGCACCATGCGCGCCCCTTCCCTTACGGCCACGAGGCTGTTCGCGACCGCCGTATCCGAGTCGTTGTGGGCGTGGATGCCGAGGGGGGCGGAGACCCGGCCCTTTAGCTCCCTCATTATGCTCGCGACCTCGAAGGGAAGCGTGCCTCCGTTCGTGTCGCACAGGACGATAAAGTCCGCGCCGGCGCTTTGCGCCGCAAGGACCGTCTTTACCGCGTAAACAGGGTCTTCCTTGTAGCCGTCGAAAAAGTGCTCCGCGTCGTAAAAAACGGCCCCGGCCCTCGATTTAAGGTATTTTACCGAATCGAATATCATCTCGAGGTTCTCCTCGAGAGAGACCCGGAGGGCCTTTGAGACGTGCAGCTTCCACGACTTGCCAAAAACCGTTATGGCGGGGGTCTTCGAGGCAAGGAGCGCCTTAACATTGGCGTCGTCCTTGGCCTTTACGCCCGCCCTCCTGGTGGAACCGAAGCTTACGAGCATTGAATTACGGAGCTTCTGCGAGCGCATCGATTTGAAG
>DAIDBB010000502.1 GCA_027310325.1 bacterium
CGTCTTTACCGCCTCGGCGAACCTATCGCTATGCGGACTCGGCGGGCTGATGAACCTCCCGGTCGAAAGCCTCTTGAGGCACTTCCCCGGGGAGTTCGGTCCAAGGTGAGTTATGGAAGAGAAAAGTAAGATAACGCTTACGATAGACGGCAAAAAAGTGACCGTGCCCGCCGGTACGGCCGTACTAAAGGCGGCGGAGTCGGTCGGCATAAAGGTCCCCACGCTCTGCTCCGTCAGCGGGCTGAGCCCCTTCGGGTCTTGCAGGCTCTGCGCCGTCGATATAAAAGGTAAAAAGGGATATCCCGCCTCATGCACGACCCTTGCCGAAGATGGCATGGATGTTACGACAAAGACGGACGCGCTCACGTCGATGCGGGCGACTATAATCGGACTTTATCTCTCAGACCATAATGCCCGTTCGACCGCGTTCAATAAGCAAGGCGTAGATAAGCTCAAGGACCTGGCCGAGGAGTTTAACGTCAAGGCCGACATGTTTCCCAAAGGGAGCGACCACCTTGCCCTCGGGCCCGACGGGTCTAACCCGTACTTCAGGTTCGACCCATCTCTATGCGTCCTTTGCGCAGCGTGCACGAGGGCGTGCGACGAGATTCAGGGGACCTTCGCGCTTACATTCGAGGGCAGGGGCTTTGAGACGCTCATGAAACCCGGGCTCCAAAACTTCATGGACTCGGAGTGCGTCTCGTGCGGGGCGTGCGTAAAGTCCTGCCCGACCGGGGCCCTCCTTGAGAAGAGCTATTTGAACGCCGACCTGCCGGACAAAACGACGGCAACAGTATGCGCCTACTGCGGGGTGGGCTGTGCGCTTAAGGTAGAGACAAAGGGCGAAAATATCTTACGGGTCGTCCCGGACGAAATGGGCGCGGCCAACCTGGGGCACGCCTGCGTGAAGGGCCGCTTCGCCTGGACCTACGTCACTCACAGGGACAGGATAAAGAAGCCCCTGTATAGAAATAAGATAACCGAGACGTGGAAGGAGATATCATGGGAAGAGGCGATAAAGAAGGTAGCGAGCGAGCTCAAGCGCATTCAAGCTAAATACGGGAAAAGGGCGATAGCGGCGGTCTCGTCAGCGCACTGCACCGACGAGGAGAACTACCTCATGCAGAAGCTTACGAGGGCGGCCTTCGGCAACAACAACCTCGACAACTGCGCCCGCATCTGCCACGCGCCGAGCGGATACGGGCTCGGCATCTCGCTCGGCACGGGGGCTGGCACGCAGGACTTCACCTCCGTCCTCTCCTCGGACGTCATACTCGTAATAGGCTCTAACC
>DAIDBB010000525.1 GCA_027310325.1 bacterium
CTCCAACGATATCCATGGTTGCTGACCGGACAGGAAATAATTCACCGACTCCTATAGCGTCAAAAAGTTTCATGTTAAGTTTTTCTTCTGCGTGCACAAATGCCTCAAGTCTTTCTCTCATGCCAAATCCACTGGAGAGAATAATGTTTATGTGAGAAAATCCAGCATCGTCAAGCGCCCTTCTTACTGCATACACACCTGATACAGAGACGCCGTGGTTGAACCAAGATCCATCCATATCTAACTTTCGAGCGCCTTGCATGACAGTTTCACCACATGTGTCTATACGTACGCCTGTGAGTTTTTGTCGCAATGCATAAGCACATGCGAGGGAATCATCGATTTCTTTATTGGCAAAATCAACCAATGCAGTTCTCGGAATGCCCGGGCTCATCCACCTATCAAATGCGAGCGTCGTTTGTAATACTGTTTGAGGAGTGCCATATTTCCATGCAAAAATACATTCCAATGAGTGTGGGATAGTACCGATACCAGCCCGGCCGACTGTCCGTGCCCCAACCCCAGTTGAAGCGCCGGACGCTCCTCCCTGAAAAGCTGCTCGGCTAATTGTAGCATCTTGACTCCAATGCCAATGCCGCGCGCCAAAATAATAAAGCGGTCTTCCGGATAATAGTTGTACTAATTCCGCTGTCCGGCGCGTTATTGCGTTGGAATCAGGTTCTTGACGATCATTGGTTCTCGTCGTTGCCGCACTTATAACGCCAAGAAGCATCGTTTCGAGAGTAATAATATCCAAACTTCGGCCTTCAAGAAGAAGGACGGTTTCCATAGAAGTATAGGTGTCTCCGTCAGAAAGCGAGAATATGCGGCCGCCGTTTTTTGCTATGTCGCTATATGTTCGAATAAGCGTAAGCGCTTCCTCAAGACCAAAAATTTTTCCTGGACCTTTGCGGATAAAGATTTGAGCGCGAACAAATGGATTAAGTCGCTCTTTCTCCAATATATATTTTGACCGAAGAAAGTAAACGTCAGTGTATTGCTCGGGCGGGACGGGCATCTTCGCTGCAGGGGGCATGTTATTGCGGGCCTCGTAAGTATACCGCCTGCCACGGCCTAAAGTTAGAATAAAATGTTTTGTCTATCGTGATCTGGCCATTTTTGCGAACTATGTATTCAAACGAAGTTTTTGCTCCCCATGCGGCAAAATCAACTTGCTTCGTTACCCCCGGAGAAAGCGTCGGATCATCCTGATAAAGATCTGGCGGCGGAGGAGTGACGTCCCATATTTTATAATCGATGACTTCGGCTGACCTTCCGTCGTTTGTGCCGTAGAGCTCGAATGTGAGTGAAGGGACGCTGAGGTCTACTTTTGTCTGAATAAGGACATAGGCGGACGTATCATTTTTGAACTTAGATCATAGGTTGGGGCGTATACGGTGGCATCCAGGCCGGGTTTGAACCCCCCTTGCTCGTAATACTTTACCCGATATGAATGGGCATAGCGTTCGACAATGGGGAGACCAGCGTTGAGTGCAGCCCGAAAAAGCGTGGTAGATACCTGGCAGACACCGCCGCCGTCGCCCAGCACGGTGCGCCCGTCTTTTATGATGTAGGCGGGCTGATACCCTGTTGCGGCCGAGATGTCTCCTACCGCGTCATTAAAGGAAAACGTCTCACCCGGCTTTATCAGGATGCCATTCAGGCGAGAAGCGGCAAGAACGATATTGTGGATGCGGCCCTCTGCCGAGCCGGCAAAAAGTGAAACTCCTTTTCCAATAAGCTCTTTAATGCCGAAACTGTTTACCTGTGCCGTCGTGATTGATGGGTTTATTATGTCAACGACGAGGGGGAGTGCAAGGTTAGATGTACTTGATTGCGGAACGGTCGCGAGAAGCTCCGCGAATCGTTTTGTGGTCTCGGCGAGGTTGACTGCACGACCGCTACTGGATGGGCGAAAGAGCGTTACTCTGCCGCCTGAAAACTGAAAAAGCGCATCGCGCACGGGAAGGTTAATCTGATCTCCCAGTTGCCGAAGAATGCTGT
>DAIDBB010000527.1 GCA_027310325.1 bacterium
GTGACCGGGGACCTTTCCCTTTCCCTTTCCCCCCTTGCGGAGTGACGGCCCACAGTATTAACGGTTTTTAACTGGTTTCCACGGGTAAAAAAGGTTATCATTTTAATATATGTACGGTATTTCAGGAATTATGACGCAACATGGGCTTTAAGGGCGGTATTCTTATAAAAATGCACTTTTTCCAATATCCGGAGAGGACCGATGTCTAAAGATAAAGAAATGCTGAAGCCGCTTGCCACGGGCGACAAGACCATCCCGCCCAAGGGCGCAAAGATGATACCCATATACATTATGGGCAGGGAGTACATGGTCCCGGAGACGCTCACCATAATGAAGGCGGTCGAGTACGCCGGATACTCCTACGTGAGGGGTTGCGGGTGCAGGGGCGGCATCTGCGGGGCCTGCGGCACCTTCTATAGATACATAGGCGACTACAGGCTCAGGTCCGGGCTTGCCTGCCAGACGGTGGCCGAGCCGAACATGGTCATAATGCAGCTCCCGTTCTTCCCGGCCAACAGGCCGAACTACAGCCTCGATAACATGACCGGGAACCCGCACGAGGAGCTGAGGAGACTTTACCCCGAGGTCTTCAAATGCGTCGGGTGCGGCACGTGCACGAGGACCTGCCCGATGGACATAGACGTCATGGACTACATCGCCCTCATGAAGAGGGGGGACTTGAAGGGCGCGGCGCAGAAGAGCTTCGACTGCGTAATGTGCGGGCTTTGCGCGTCGCGCTGCCCGGCGCAGATTACCCAGTTCATGGCCGCGATGTTCGCGAGGAGAATCTACGGCAAGCTCATGCTTCCCAGGGCCGGGCACCTGAAAAAACGGGTGGAGGACGTATTGAGAGGCAAGTACGAGCCGGTTTTGAAAGAGCTTACGAAGATGAAGCCCGAGGACGTAAAGAAGCTCTATGTCGAGAGAGAAAGGGAACCCGACCTCGCCGAGCCGGGCAAGTGGATGCCCAAGGATACGACGCACCTTTAGCGCGCAAGAGAGGTTTCGCGGAGCAATAAAACCCCCTCTCCCTTGATGGGAGAGGGTGAGAATTGACAGACAAGTTTGTCGCCATCGCCAAAAATCTCAGGAAGAACCCTACTGACGCGGAGAATTTATTGTGGAGCCGCTTGAAGGCTAGGCAGATAGAAGGATTTAAATTCAGAAGGCAGGAGCCTGTTGGCAATTATATTGCTGATTTCGTCTGTTTCGAGAAACTGATAATAGTCGAAGTGGACGGCGGACAGCACGCGTTTAAAGATAGCAACGACAGTAAAAGAGACGGATGGTTCAGGTCTCAGGGATTTAAGGTTTTACGGTTCTGGAATAACGATGTGTTTGGCAATATTGAAGGGGTGCTGGAAAAGATAAGGATTGAGCTATTGAGATCACCCTCCCCTTAATCCCCTCCCATCGAGGGAGGGGAGACTTAGAGGCACGGTGCTTTTCTCCCTCTCCCTTGATGGGAGAGGGCAGGGTGAGGGTGAGATGTTGTTTCATGAAGTAAGGTAAGGCCTTTTGAAAGTTGGAAGGCCCTTAGTCAACCGATAATGTTCTGGAGGATCTTTAAATGAGCGGATACACTTCGGCCATGCAGGAGCTTATAAAGAAGGTCGAGGCCACCAGGCCCGCGAGGGTCGAGAAGGCCAAGAGGGGGGAGCACTTCCCGGCCCTCACCATGGAAGAGCGCCAGGTGTGGCTTAAAAAGTACCATCCCGATTACAAGAACGAGGGTAGAAGGCCCGTAAAGGCCGGCCCCAACAGGGGGCAGGTCCTCCCGGAAGAGGTGGCGGGGCTCCTTGAGTCGCGGTCGAGGCTCGATACCAAGGCTGTAGACCTTGCGAAGGCCGACTACGCCGTTGACCTCCTCGTCGTTGGCGCGGGAGGCGCGGGCACCGCCGCGGCGCTCGTCGCGCAGGAGGCGGGCAAAAAGGTACTCGTCTCGACCAAACTCCGCCACGGCGACTCGAATACGGTAATGGCCGAGGGCGGCATACAGGCCGCCGACCAGGAAGGCGACTCGCCCTATTTCCACTACCTCGACGTAATAGGCGGGGGGCATTTCAGCAACAGGCCCGAGCTCGTCGCAGCCATGGCCAACGACGCGCCGCTTATCATACACTGGCTTGAGAATCTCGGCGTCATGTTCGACAAGTTCCCGGACGGCAGGATGAAGGTAAGGCACGGCGGAGGCACCAGCAGGAAAAGGATGCACTCGGCGGGCGACATGACCGGGGCCGAGATAATGCGGGTGCTGCGCGACGAGGCGCGGAACCGCGACAACGACATAAAGATACTCGAGTTCTCCCCCGCGGTCGAGCTCATCCTCGACGAAAAGGGTAGAACAGCCGGGGCGGTCCTCTACAATCTGGAGACAAAGGAATACTACATCGTAAGGTCGAAGGCGGTAATCATCGCTACGGGCGGCTTCGGCAGGCTCCACATACAGGGCTTCCCGACGACGAACCACTACGGCGCCACGGCCGACGGGGTCGTCATGGCGTACAGGGCCGGAGTGACTCTTGATGACATGGACTCTACCCAGTACCACCCGACGGGCGCGATATACCCCGAGCAGAACGTGGGGCTCCTCATAACCGAGAAGGTGCGGGGGCTCGGGGCGCAGCTACTTAATGCCGAAGGCGAGCAGTTCTGCTTTCCGCTCGAGCCGAGGGACGTGGAGTCCGCTTGCGTCATAAGGGAGTGCCTCGACATCGGAAAGGGCGTCGTAACTCCTACCGGAAGGTACGGGGTGTGGCTCGACTCCCCCATGATAGACCTCCTCCACGGCGAGGGCACGGTAAGGAAGGAGCTCCCGGCCAAGTACATCCAGTTCAAGCGCTACGACATAGACATAAGCAGGGAGCCGATGCTCATCTACCCGACGCTCCACTACCAGAATGGCGGCATAAAGAT
>DAIDBB010000554.1 GCA_027310325.1 bacterium
ATGAAAAGGATTCTAGCGACTCTGGCCGTAAGTACTATCTTGTTTACGCTGCCCGCCTTCGTTAAGGCGGAGGAAGGGGCAGGGAGCGACTTCGAAAGGGGGCAGGCCGTTGAGAGGCGTGGCGAAAGGGTGGAGAACAGGGGAGAGAGGATCGAGAACAGGGGCGAAAGGATAGAGAACAGGGGTGAAAGGGTCGAAAACCGCGGCGAAAGGCTCGATAGAAAAGCCGATGCCCTTGAGAAGGAAGGCAAGGACGGAAAGGCCGCTGTGGCCGAGCGCAGGGCCGACCGCCTCGAAAGAAGAGGCAGAAGGGTCGAAGCCCGCGGCAGCAGGGTCGAGCGGAGGGGCAAGAGGGTGGAGAGAAAGGGCGAAAGGATAGAGCGTAGGGGTGAAAGGGCCGAGAACAGGTAGGCGATTAACGTAAGGCGGGTCCAGGGTCCTCCCTGGACCCTCGGTCAGGCTTTAAGCCTTATAGCTATTGTATCATGGGTCACGGTTCGCCGGCCCGGCCCGCCGCACTTAACCTTTCGGCAGGGAGAAATAAAAGGTCGCCCCATGGTCTACCGCGCCCTCGGCCCGGACTCTCCCGCCGTGCCTCTGGACTATGCGCTGCACAATGGCCAATCCCACCCCCGTGCCCTCGAATTCCTTTTCGGTATGGAGCCTTTTGAATACCCCGAAGACCTGCCGGGCGTACTTCATGTCAAACCCTATGCCGTTATCCTTTACGTAGTAGACGTTCTCGTTTTCAGCGTCCGAACCGCCCACTTCGATGACGGGCTTCTCCCTGGGCTTCGTAAACTTTACCGCGTTGGTCATGAGGTTGAAAAAGGCCTGGCGTATCAGAGTCGGCTCTCCGAACGCAGAGGGGAGTTCCTTGATCCTGAATTCAATGTCGCGCCCCGGAGACGCGGCTTTGAGTTCTTCGGACAGCGACCGGGCGGTCCCGGCCATGTCGACGGCGGCCTTCCTTATCTCGCTTTTGCCGAGGCGCGAAAGGTGAAGGAGCGCCGATATGAGCTCCCCCATCTTCTGGGCCGACCCGCGGACGGTCTTTATGAACTCCTTCCCTTCCTCGTCGAGCTTTTCCGAGTAATGCTTCTCGATCATCTTCGAGAAGCCGTCTATCACCCGGAGCGGAGAGGAGAGGTCGTGGGCAAGCGAGTAGTTAAAGGCCTCGAGCTCGCCGTTCGCCTCTTCGAGCTTCGCGATGTTGTCTTTAAGCTCAAGATTCAGCTTTTTTATGTCTTCGCCGGCCTTCTTCAGGTCAGTTATGTCCCTTACGATGCCCCACATCTCGAATGGGTTTCCTTCGGCGTCCCTTTTAAGCCACGCCCTTATGCTTATCGGGCATACGGTGCCGTCCTTTCTTATATACTCCTTTTCATACAGGTCGGAATATCCCCTTGCCATTACATGGTTTTTGATCTTTTCAGCGCTCACTTCAAGCCATTTCGCGGGAGTTATCTGCTTATATGAGAGCTTAAGCATTTCGTCCTTCGTATAACCGAGCATATCGAGTAACGCCTGATTGCAATCGAGGAAGTTGCCTTCCATGTCTGTTCTTGCGATCCCGTCTCTTGTCGACTCATAGAGGCCACGGTACTTCTGCTCGGATTCGAGGAGCTTTTCCAGGGCCTTTTTCCTGTCGCTTATCTCCCGCTCAAGCCTGAGATTCACGTCCTTAAGCTCGGCGGTCCGTTCCTCGACGAGGTCTTCAAGGCGCTCTTTATACTTGCGAAGCTCCTCCTCGGCGCGCTTAAGCCCGGTCACGTCCTGCACGGTGCCGTTCATCCTGACGGGCTTGCCGGCCTCGTCAAAGGCGACTTCTCCCTGTTCGTGGACGACCTTGACGGTATTGTCAGGCAGAAGGATCCTGTGGTCTATGGAATAGGGCTTGCGGGAGCCGAGCGCCTCATCGACCGACCATCTGACGAATTTCCTGTCTTCGGGATGGACATAGCCGAGAAATGCGTCGAACGTTGCTCCGAATTTCCGGGGGGCCACTCCGAATATGCGGTATATCTCGTCCGACCAGCTGAGTTCATTTTTCGCGATGTCCCAGTCCCAGTTGCCCAGATTCGCCATGCGCTGCGCGTTTGCGAGAGAGGCCTCGCTTTTCCTGAGGGCCTCCTCGGAGCGCATCCTTTGAAGCTCCACGCCCGCCCTGACGGCAAAGAACTTGAAGAGAGTCTTCGCCTTTTCCGCGTCCTCGATCGGTCCGTCGTGAAGGGCCGCCATGACGCCCAGCGCGTTGCCGCCGGGGTCGAACAAGGGCACGCCGATATAGCTTTCCACATCCATCTCGACAAGGAACCTGTCCTCAGGGAAGAGCTTCCGGATGTCGCAAGGATAATAACGCATGACCTGGTTGACGACGTTATCGCACGGGGTCCCCGCGAGCCCATAGACTATGTTCGGGACAAACTCCCCGTTGGCCCAGAGGGCCAGCGTAATGACTTTCTTGCGGTCGTCTATGACCTCGCCTATGAGCGCATAGCGGACCTTGAGAACCGTCGCGAGTTCCTTCGTGAGGGAACGCATGAAGGCCTCCCCCGTAAGGGGAGAGGTGGCCTCGAAAATCGAGAGAAGGAGGTCCTTTTCGCGCGTGTACCCCTCTTTCAGGGATTCGAGCTCGCTAATCCTCCCCTTTAAGCGCCTGTTTTCCTCGATGAGTTCTGCTGTATTTTCAGGGTGTTTCATTTCTCTAAAGCCGGGGATTTTTAAAGGTTAGTTGTCGGGATTTAAGCGAAGTGCTTCCGCGCCAGCCCGAGATGGCAGCTTTGCCTCGGCGAGGCAGCGGCCCGGGAATAAGGGGGTAAATTTTATTGTCCCTTCAGTGTATCCTGCCCCCTGCTGGATGTCAACCTAATATCTTGTCTGATTGATTGTTAAGAAGAAGGGAGGATTGGCCGCAGCCGCGATGAAGCGATCTGTCTGAAAAACAGGCCCGGTAATTTAAAAGGCAAGGTCTTCGCTCGCAATGACAAAATTCCAATCTCCTTCCCCCTGCAAGGGGGGAAGACGGCCCATTGTCCGGTTTTTTTACATGACAAAAGGCATATCTCGAATTCGATTCAGGGTGTATGATTTTAACGGTAATGAAGGCTTCCACGGACATGGCAGACGTAAAAGGAGGCGATCGAAAATGCCGGTAAAACCTGAGACAGCGCTCGCGCAGCAAAAGCTCGTTAACGGCGTTACGATAGTAAGCACAAGACTGAACGGCAGGGCCAACGCCCTGACGGTGGCGTGGGTCTCAAGGGTGTCATATTCGCCCTCTCTCCTTATGATTTCCATCGGAAAGACACGCCATTCTCACGACATGATAAAAGAATCCGGCGTTTTCGCCGTAAACGTGCTCGGAGCGGAAAGCAGGGAGACGGCGAAACACTTCGGCCTCAAGTCGGGGAAGAAGATGGATAAGTTCGAGGGTGTCGAATATGAG
>DAIDBB010000556.1 GCA_027310325.1 bacterium
CGTCTATCTTGGTCTTCCTGAGCACGCGCCCGACACCCGTCACCCTCGCGTCCCCGCCGGTCGTTACGAGGGGGCCTTTTTTGTCCGCCCCATCGACCATGGTCCTGAACTTATAGAGGTAAAAGGGCTTGAAGAGTCTACCCATCCTCTGTTGCCTGAAAAAGACTGGCCCTCGGCTGCCTGCCTTAACGAGGACGGCAACTATCGCGAATACGGGCAGGAGCGTCAAAAGCCCGGCGGCTGAAAGCATTATGTCGAAGACGCGTTTCATCGTTGCTTAAGCCTTGAACAAGGAGGCCACGTCCAGTACAGCATCGATCACCCGATCCACGTCGCCGGGCGTCATCTTCGGATACATCGGGAGCGATATTATCCTCTGGAATACCCCGTAGGCGGCCGGGAAGTCCTCGGGCCTGTAGCCATACGTGTCTCTGTAGTAGGGGTGTATGTGGAGCGGTATGAAATGGACCGACGTGCCTATGCCCCGCGCCCTAAGCTCCTCTATGAAGCGGTTCCTGTCGATAGAAAGGTTCTCGAGATTGAGCTTTATGACGTACAGGTGCCAGCCGTGGCTGGTTTCCGGCTCGTCCTTTAAAATGGGCGGCGTTATCTGCGCAATACGCTCAAATGCCTCGTTATATCTCGCGGCTATTTCGGCCCTGTATTCGCGGAAGGCGTGGGCCTTCTTCAGCTGCGCAAGCCCTATGGCCGCGGCTATGTCCGTCAGGTTATATTTGTATCCAGGCGACAGTATTTCGTAGAACCAGTTCCCCTCGGCGGTGTACCTCTTCCATGCGTCCCTGCTTATGCCGTGAAGGCTCATTATGCGCATCCTGTCGGCCCATTCGTCGTTATCCGTGGTTATCATGCCGCCTTCGCCGGTCGTTATGTTCTTAGTTGCGTAGAAGCTGAAGGCCGTTATGTCGCCTATGGTGCCGACCATCCTCCCCTTATAGCGGGCCGGGAAGGCGTGGGCCGCGTCCTCTATGACCGGGACGTTGTGTTTCCTCGCTATCTCAATAATGGAATCCATGTCGCACGGGTATCCTGCGAAGTGTACCGGCACTATGGCCTTAAGACGGCCCCCCTTTGCCGACCTCTCGACCGTCTCTTCGAGTTTTTCGACGTCGATATTCATCGTCACGGGGTCGATGTCTACGAACACGGGCCTGGCCTTGAAGTAGCGTATGACCTCGGCAGTCGCCGCGAAGGTCATCGGTGTGGTTATGACCTCGTCCCCTTCGGAAACCCCTATGGCCTCCAGCGCCAGGTGGAGGGCAGCGGTGCAGGAATTTACCGCTATGGCGTGCCTTGCCCCGACGAATTTGGCGAACTCGGCCTCGAACCTCTTTGTCTTCGGCCCCGTCGTTATCCAACCCGACTTGAGTGTATCGAGTACCTCTTTTATCTCTTCTTCCTCTATGAGGGGTAGAGCAAACGGAAGGTGCTCGTCTATTTGCAGTGTCTTTATCGCTTTCATGACATGCCTCTCTTGTTGAGTAGATTTTTCTATGTTGTAGATAGCCTTTTCTGCCGGCAGTGAATGGGTTACGCCTGATATGAAATAATCAATTTCATTGGCCTCCGAAGAAATCTTATGGTTTATAACGTGTCCTGATTGGCTTACAGCATCCAAAAATTTGAGCAAAACCGTAGCCACGCCAAGACTTCATCGGACTAGCCGTCGCCGGATGGTCATATTGCGCGTTCCGGCACTTAATGCAAACAAAAATTAAGTCTTTCTGATTATCAAATTGAGTTCCGGCTGATAAAAACCTCTGTGTATTTCAGGACCGATTGTCGACAATAATGATTCATATTGACCTTCATTTCGCAATCTCCACCATATTGCTCTTAAAATATTTTGCTTCCTTAAAAAAATTGAGAGGCTGCTAACAATATCAAGATTCTCGACTTTATCCATACTGAGTTCAAATTCATGAAAGCTTACCCCACGGCCTCTTCGGAGAAAATGTAGGATTGATCCTTCATCTATCTCCTTGTATGAATCACAAAAACTCTTTCTGGGACTAAACTTAGAATACATAAACGC
>DAIDBB010000375.1 GCA_027310325.1 bacterium
CCACTCCATAGCCCTGAACGGCTCTTTCTTCAACACCCACAGGATGATGCAACAATACGTCCTTAACGCCTATTTCCGTTAAACAGGTCACGATCAAAGACGAAAAAGCCAGGCGCTTGCGCAGGCCAAGAATCACGAAATAGATAAAAGGCGCGAAAAGACGGCGGTTCTTCCGTGTCTGAATATTTGATAAAGATGTTTTTGTTGCCATATAAGGCTTGCAGGAAGGCTATAAAGAAAGGCGTAGGTCGAGAGGGGAAAGACCAATTTTAGAAGTACGGTCCGGTTATGCGGCGGCGGTCAGGTAAATGAGGCAATTGCAGACCGTGGTTAAAAACCGAAATGCAGGCGTTGAACCCAATGCAACGGATCGGCGTTTAAGCGGCCCTCGCGACGCAAGATTTGAAGGTTTTCCAGGCGCATGTCCCCGGGGCCTGAAACCCAAGACCGATAAAAAGGGTATATAATAATTTCAGAAAGACGGCAGGGGACCTCCGGCCTTTTAAGGCCGGGATGAATGGCCGCCTGGAGCGAAGCGAAAGCAAACCGCTTCAAGCGGCCCGAAGAAACCGCGGGCTCGGCCCGCGGCAGTCCACTACTCTAAAAAATATTATGGCAGCCAGTGCGGACCAATAGGGGGGATACATGAAAGAATCGGTATTTGAGGCCGGAGGCCTGCTGCGCGGCAGTTCAGCGCCCGCTCTGGAGAGTTACCTTCGCCGCCGTCCGGGCATCCATAGGGTCGAGGCCAATTACATGAGCGACACGGCAACCGTCATGTACGACGAGAACGCCGTTTCAGAGGGGGAAATCCGGAGACTGATAGAGGAGTGTGGTTACCACTGCAGGGGCGAGATTCGGCCCAGGCACATATGCGCGCCCGAACCTGAAAAAGAAAAGGTCTCCCCGGAGGCGGCGCAAATGGCGCACGAGATGGGCCATGCGCCCTTGATGGAGATGGCAGGGATGGTGCGCGATGTACGGAACCGCTTCCTTGTTACCTTTGCGCTCGCTATAGCCGTCATCCTCTATTCGCCCCTTGCGACGGATTACCTCGGCATCAGGATGACGGCGCCTTTCGGCATTCCGAACAAGATCTTCCTTTTCCTGCTGTCTACCCCGGCCGTGCTGTGGGGAGGGAAGATGTTTTTCGTCGGGGCGTACCGCGCCTTGAAGAACCTGACGCTCGATATGTCCGTTCTTGTCGCCCTCTCGGTCGGCGCCGGTTATTTTTTCAGCGTCGGGGCGACCTTCCTTATAGATAGCGAGGTCTTCTATGAGGCCTCCGTTGTTCTTCTGGCGTTTGTCCTTTTCGGCCACTGGATGGAGATGCGGGCCAGGGCCGGGGCATCCGACGCCATCCGGGCGCTCCTCGACCTTGCCCCTCCGAAGGCGACCGTCATCAGGGAAGGCAAGCCCGTCGAGGTGCCGACGTCGGAAGTGCGGATCGACGATACCGTGTTGATCAGGCCGGGAGACAAAATCCCCGTGGACGGGACGGTGACCGAGGGCGAATCAAGCGTGGACGAATCGATGATAACCGGCGAGAGCCTGCCCGTAAGTAAACGGACGGGGGACGCGGTTATAGGCGCGACGATCAACAAGACCGGGACGTTCCGGTTTCGCGCGACGCGCGTGGGCGCGGATACGGCGCTTGCCCAGATAGCGAGGCTGGTGCAGATCGCGCAGAACTCGAAGGCGCCGGCGCAGCGCCTCGCCGACCGCGCCGCACAGTGGCTTGTCGGAGCGGCCGTCGTCTTCGGGGCCGCCACTTTCGCTGGCTGGTACTGGTTGGGGGGCGCGAGCCCCGTATTCGCCCTTACCCTTGCGATAACGGTCGTCATCATAGCCTGCCCTGACGCGCTGGGCCTCGCCACGCCAACCGCCATCATGGTAGGCACCGGACTCGGGGCGCTTAACGGCATCCTTTATAAGAACGCCGCCGCTCTTGAGCAGGCGTCCGGCGTGGACGCGGTCATCTTCGATAAGACCGGCACGCTGACCGTAGGCGAGCCGCGCGTGGTCGAGGTGGCCACGGCTGGCAATCCCGGCGCCGACGCGGAGCCGCTAAGGCTTGTGGCGTCCGCGGAGCTCTCCAGCGAGCACCCCCTTGCCGGGGCCGTTGTGGAATTCGCCAGGGAACAGGGCCTGAAGCTCTCCACCCCGACCGGCTTCGAAGCGATACCCGGCCACGGGCTCAGGGCCGTTGTCGAAGGCAGGACAGTGCTTGCTGGCAACCGTAAACTGATGCTCGACCAGAATATAACGCTGGACGGCCTCGGCGAGAAGGCGGGGGCCCTGGAAGGGGCCGGGCGCACGGTCATATACGGGGCCATCGACGGCAGGGCCGCCGGGATCATAGCGGTGGCGGACGCCATCCGGCCCACCTCGAAGCAGACGGTCGCCGAACTCCGGAGACTGGGGGTCCAGGTCGCGATGCTTACCGGAGATAACGGCTCTACCGCCGGGCGTATCGCTCAAGAGTTGGGCATAGATACCGTATTCGCGGAAGTATTGCCCGGGCAAAAGGCGGATAAAGTAAAGGAGCTTCAGGGCCAGAGAAAGATAGTCGCGATGGTGGGGGACGGCATAAACGACGCGCCCGCGCTGGCGCAGGCCGACGTGGGCATCGCTATCGGAACGGGGACCGACGTGGCCATGGAGACGGCCGACGTGGTCCTTATGAAGAGCGACCCGTTTGACGTTATAGGCGCCATCGCCCTCAGCCGGGCAACGGTAAGCAAGATGCGCCAGAACCTTTTCTGGGCGGTGGGTTACAACACCGTGGCCTTCCCCGTGGCCGCGGGGTTGCTATATCCGCCTTTCGGGCTTCTGCTGAGGCCCGAGATAGCGGCGCTTCTCATGGCCGGCAGCTCGCTCCTCGTTGCGCTCAATGCGTTGCTCCTCAAGAAAACGAAACTGCCTGGCATAAGGCGCGCGAGGCCGCGGACGCCGTCCGCCGCCGCGGCCCGGCCCGAACATGCCGGCCACGGGATGTGAATTACCGGGGCTTACAATCGTCCGAAAAGGAGGAAGTATGCGGCTAAATCCCAGGGCGTTCGCGTTGACCACGGCGATCATCGCCGGAGGCCTGAGCCTCGTCCTGAACATATTGTCCGTCCTGACGGGGTGGGCAAGGGATTTTTTTTACATAATAGCGCCCTTTCATCCGGGTTACAGCTTTACGGTGCCGGGGGCGTTTGTCGGCGCGTTCTGGATGTTTATCTACGGGTACATCCTTGGCGCGGTTTTCGCGTTCATCTATAATCTCATATCAAAGGAATAGGAGTCCCGCATGGAATGGATCAGACAGAACTGGATTTTCATACTGTTTTTCGTATTTTTCATAGCCATTCATTTTTTCAGCCACGGCATGCATGGAGGACACGGGCGCGGGAGCGAGGAC
>DAIDBB010000396.1 GCA_027310325.1 bacterium
GCCCTTCACGTTCAAGGCCTCGACAAGCACTTCATCCATATGTTCAACCAGGACGGGCTTTACCTTCTTAAGGACCTGGGCCGGTATTTCCTTAAGGTCCTTCTCGTTCTCCTTCGGTATGAGGACCTTGGGTATGCCGGCCCTGTGGGCCGCAAGCATCTTTTCCTTCAGCCCGCCTATCGGAAGCACCTTGCCGCGAAGCGTTATTTCGCCGGTCATGGCGACGTTCTTGCGCGCCGGCACCTTTATGAGCGCGGAAGCGATGGCAGTAGCCATCGTTATGCCCGCGGAAGGACCGTCTTTGGGTATCGCGCCCTCGGGCACATGGATGTGTATATCGAGCTTCTGGTAGAAGTCCTTCTCAAGCCCGAGTTCCGTTGCACGGCTCCTTATGTAGGTCATCGCGGCCTGTGCTGACTCCTGCATAACGTCGCCGAGTTTTCCCGTAATTATGAGTTTCCCTTTGCCCGGGACAAGCGCGACTTCTATCGCAAGGAGTTCGCCGCCGGCCTCTGTCCAGGCAAGTCCCGTAACTACCCCGACCTCGTCGGCCTCCTCCATGACGCCGTACCTGAACTGCGGGACCCCCAGGTATTTAGGGAGGTTCTTTGAGGTGATCGTAACACCGGCGTCCCTGCCTTTTTTGAGTATCTCCTTCGCCACTTTCCTGCAGACCGCGGCGACCTGGCGCTCGAGGTTCCTTACGCCGGCCTCCTTGGTGTACTTTCTTATGATCGCGAGGATCGTCGCTCTGCCGAGCTCGATATTGTTTTCATTGATCCCGTGCATCTTAAGCTGCTTCGGTAGCAAAAACTTCTCCACGATATGGAGTTTCTCTATTTCCGTATATCCCGGGATGCGGATTATCTCCATCCTGTCTAGGAGAGGATACGGGATGCCCTGGATGGAGTTGGCGGTCGTTATGAACATTATCTTCGAAAGATCGTAGTCGCAATCGAGATAATGGTCGTTGAACGCGTGGTTCTGCTCCGGGTCCAGGACCTCAAGAAGAGCCGAAGCGGGATCTCCCCTGAAGTCGTGGCTCATCTTGTCGACCTCGTCAAGGAGGAATACCGGGTTGTTGGATCCCGCCTTCTTGAGCGACTGTATGATCTTGCCCGGCATGGAGCCGATGTATGTCCTTCTGTGCCCCCTTATCTCGGCCTCGTCCTTTACCCCGCCGAGCGAAAGCCTTACGAAGTTCCTGCCTGTCGCCTTGGCGATCGATTTGGCAAGAGAGGTCTTGCCGACGCCAGGAGGGCCCACAAGGCAGAGTATCGGGCCCTTCATCTCGTCCACCAGCCCCCTTACGGCCAGGTACTCGACGATCCTTTCCTTTATGTTCTTCATGCCGTAGTGGTCTTCTTCGAGCACGCTTTCGGCCTCGGTTATGTCCCTCTTCTCCTCGGTCACGTGGTCCCACGGGAGGGTCACGAGCCAGTCTATGTAGTTCCTCGATACCGTCGCCTCGGCCGACATGGGGGACATGAGCCGGAGCTTTTTTATCTCCTGCTTGGCCTTCCGCGTCGCCTCCTTCGACATTTTCTTGGACTTTATCTTGTCCTCAAACTCCTGTATCTCGGACTTGAACTCGTCCTTTTCCCCGAGCTCCTTCTGGATGGCCTTCATCTGCTCGCTCAGATAGTACTCTTTCTGGGTCTTCTCCATCTGGCGTTTGACGCGCTGGCGTATCTTCTGCTCGACCTCGAGTATCTCTATCTCGCTTTCCATCATGCTGTAAAGGCGCTCGAGCCTCCGGGTAGGGCTAGTAATACCGAGAAGGGCCTGTTTGTCTTCAAGCTTTACAGTGAGGTGGGACGCGATGGTGTCGGCTAGCCTGCTCGGGTCTTCTATCGAAGACACGCTCATGATCATCTCCGGCGGCACGCGCTTGTTGAACTTGGCGTAAGTCTCGAAAGACTTGACAACGGACCTCACGAGCGCTTCCGTTTCCACGGTCTCGTCAATCACGTCCTCTATCTCCTCGACGTTGACCATGAAACATTCATCCTCGGAGACGAATTCCTTTATCCTGGCCCTCCGCTTGCCTTCAACGAGCACCTTTACGGTCCCGTCCGGAAGCCTCAGGAGCTGGAGTATCGTACCCAGTGTGCCCACCTCGTAGATGTCGTCCCTGGACGGCTCCTCGGTCTTGGCCTTTTTCTGCGCCGACAGGAGAATGGACTTGTCGTTGGCCATGGCGTGCTCGAGGGCCTTTATGGACTTCTCCCTTCCCACAAAAAGGGGGACCACCATGTAAGGGAATATTATTATATCTCTTAAAGGTATCAGCGGTACCACCTGTTTATTATCCTTCTTCAAATCTCTTCCTCCCTTAAAAAACGATAACATGTTAAGTTGTCCCGTTGGCGTTTTGCCTCAGGCTGTCTCGGCCCTGTTACCGTATACTACTATCATCCTTGACTTATCAAGGATCACTTCCTCGTTTATAATGACCTCCTTGATGTTCGACTGCGACGGCAGCTCATACATCGTGTCCAGCATGACGTTCTCGAGTATCGCGCGAAGCCCTCTGGCCCCGGCCTTCCTCCTCATGCTCTCCCTGGCGACCGCGCCGAGGGCGCCGTCCGTGAATTTGAGCTTTACGTTTTCGAACTCAAAGAGCTTCTGGTACTGCTTTATGATGGCGTTCCTCGGCTCCGTGAGAATCCTCACGAGGTCCTTCTCGCTGAGCTCATCGAGGACCGCCACGACCGGAAGCCTTCCCATGAACTCCGGAATAAGCCCATAACGAAGAAAATCCTGCGGCTCCACTTCGCGCATGAGCTTTGACGCGTTGACCTCGACCGTCTTTTTGGACTCTTCCGTATTGAAACCGACCGTCCTTTTGCCGACCCTCTGGGAGACTATCGTCTCAAGCCCGCCAAAGGCCCCTCCGCATATGAAAAGGATATTGGAGGTGTCTACCTGCAAGAACTCCTGCTGCGGGTGCTTGCGCCCGCCTTTCGGGGGCACGTTCGCGACGGTGCCTTCTATAATCTTTAGGAGCGCCTGCTGGAAGCCCTCGCCGGAAACGTCCCTTGTGATGGAGGGGCTGTCGCTTTTTCTTGAGATCTTGTCTATCTCATCTATATATACTATGCCCTTCTGGCACTTTTCTATATCGTATTCCGCGTTCTGCAGGAGGCTTAGTATTATGTTTTCCACGTCCTCGCCGACATAACCGGCCTCGGTAAGTGTCGTCGCGTCGGCTATGGTAAACGGTACGTTCAGTATCTTGGCAAGGGTCTGCGCGAGAAGCGTCTTACCGGAGCCGGTGGGGCCAACGAGAAGGATGTTGCTTTTCTGGAGCTCGACGTTTCCGAGAGAGACCTTGCTCTCGATCCTCTTATAGTGGTTATGCACAGCTACGGAAAGCACCTTTTTCGCATGGTCCTGCCCGATGACATACTCATCAAGTATATTCTTGATCTCCATGGGCTTGGGTATGTTGTGTTCGCGCTTCTTGAACTCTTCCTTCTCATACTCTTCGGCTATTATATCGTTGCAGAGTTCAATGCACTCGTCACAGATGTATACCATAGGCCCGGCAACAAGTTTACGGACCTCATCCTGCCCCTTGCTGCAGAAGGAACAGGTCAGATAGCTTCCGCCTTTTTTGTTTACGGACATCTTTTTTCCTCCAAACGGTAATGCATGCTAAACACGACTTTACGTAGACAATCGAACTACTTAATCTGTTTTCGAGTGTTTTATCTGTTCCGTTAACGGCCTTTTTTCTATGACTTTATCAATTATACCATATTCCCGTGCCTGTTGCCCAGTCATAAAAAAATCCCTTTCGGTATCCCTGTGGACTTTCTCTATCGGCTGGCCTGTATGCTTGGATAGTATCTGGGCAAGTTCTTCCCTTACCCTCAATATCTCCCTGGCCTGAATATCTATGTCTGTAGCCTGGCCCTGGGCTCCCCCGAGGGGCTGATGAATGAGTATCCGTGAATTCGGCAGGGCGAACCTCTTGCCGGCCGCCCCCCCGGTAAGGAGGAGGGCCCCCATGCTTGCGGCCTGGCCTATGCAGATCGTTGAGACGTCCGGCCTCACGTATTGCATGGTGTCGTAAATGGCCATACCGGCGCTTACGAGCCCTCCAGGGGAATTTATATAGAGG
>DAIDBB010000404.1 GCA_027310325.1 bacterium
GCCCTTATGTACGCGACTACATCGTCAAGCTGCTTATCGCTCAGTTTGCCGAATGAAGGCATGGGGTTTACCCCTCCGTATACCCCCTTTCTTATGCCTTCCTTGAGCGCCGCATCACTTTTTTCCAGACCCTTTGAAAAGTCCGGCGATCCCTTTTCCTTGCTCACCCCGCTGGCACCGTGACAGGAGACGCACGTGGCGTTGTAGATTTTTCTCCCTTCCTCGGGATTTCCGGCAGCCAGGGCAAAAGGCCGGGAAAAAGCCGTTAGAAAAAACGCCATGAAAAAAGCCTTTCCGGTATATTTCATAGGATTCCCTTTACGTGAAGAGCCTAACTCGGTGCCCGGGCCTCCTTTCGTATACGAAGGAGACCTTCTTTGCCTTACCTTCCCGGGGAGTTATAAAAACGTCCATATGGTAGTTCCCGAGGTCTGAAAGATCGAAATAGTTTCCGAAATCCGTCAACTCGTTTATGGTCATGGACTCGAGGTCCTTCCTGACCATGGTGCCATCAGGGTTATGGACCGCCAATGATACCGATACGTCGGTAATTATTTTCCCTGCCTTTTCGTCCTCAATGTGCACCAGTATATAATGGGTCCCCCTGGGCCCCCCGAACATCTTCAACTCGGGAAATTCTTTTGAGCGCCTGGTCTTCATATCTTCCGCACTCGATACAGCCAGCATGACATTAAGCCCGTCGACAGTCTTTATCTCATGCTGTGCAGGGGCGGGGTAAAACCAGGCCAGTGCGACCAAGAATCCGCGCAGGTAGCCCTTGAATTCGGGTTTCGTCACTTGCACTCCTCTCTTGGATACGAAAGAAAAAAACCAAACGCCGTCGTTTTAATGACCGTGCCCCATCATATGCCGCCCCGTAAGGATGAAATAGAGCATTACGCCCACCATCACCGCCACGATCACTATCATCACGCCACCGTCCCCACCGGCATAGAGGGAATCTATGTTTGCCACAAACTGATGAAGCTCCTCATCGGAGAGGGACTCAAGGCGCCTCTCGATGGCGCCCTGCGAAAGGCCGAGTTCCTTTAGCTTCCCGTAAACCATCTTCGATTCAAGGACGCGCTGAACGGCGGCGAGGTCGCTGTCGGCGTTGTCCACCGCCGCAGTGCCTACGGGCATGGAATTAGCCTCGGTTACAACCGCGAGCAGGAAGAAAAAGACCATAAGATGCCGGATTACAGTACATCTGGATAATCGCGCCATTCTGTTCATTTTCGCCTCTCCTGTCTGATCCTGGGAATAAACATCGGGACCTCTTCCCTGTATTTTTTATAAGCCTCCCCGAACTCCTTCTCCATCTCCAGCTCCTCCCTTTTTGAAAGCCTGTAATAGACTGTTATCAGGACAGGCCACATGAGGGCGGTGATTATCGTGGGCCACTGTATAAGAAGCCCTATGGTTATAAGGAAAAGCCCCGAGTATTGCGGGTGGCGCACATGCCCGTAGACGCCGTCAGTCACAAGCCCTCCCTTCGCCGAGTGTATCCTCCTCCAGCCCGCGGCCATCACAAAAAACCCCGCGATCATAAGCCCGTTACTTACAATGTGGATGAGGGCCAGCATAACCGCCCCTCCGCCGAAGAATGTAACCCACAGATGCCCGCTCTCATGCGCAAAGGGGTTCAAGGCCGGGTATCTTGCGCCGAGAACCGCCGTTAATATGTAGATGGTCAGTGGAAAACCGTACATCTCGGTAAAGAGCGCGATGATAAAGGCCGTGGTAACACCCATTGACCTCCATTCCCTCTTCTTTACCGGGGCCAGGAAACTCAGGATGAAAAAAAGGAACAAAAGGGCATTTACAGCGACAAGAGACCAGAAACCGTAAGCGTAAGAGATACCGCCGCCGTGCATGGCCCATCCTCCTAAAATTCTTTTATTTGCCCTTTGGCGCCTCCGCCAAGTATACCTTTAAAGTCTTCTTTTTGCCTTTCCTCAACACCGTCACATCGATTGACTGTCCGGGGGTCCGAGATTCAACATCCGCTATCAGATCTTCCATCGTCTTTAAGGCCTTTCCGTTCACGGCCACTATCATATCTCCGCCAGTTACGAACTGAAGGTTCCCGGCTCGTACAACCTCTTTACCCCCCCCCGATGCCCGCCTTCTCAGCCGGGCTTCCCTCTAAAACCTCAGCGATCAGGACACCGCCTGAGGGGAGGTTAAGCAGCTTTGCCACCTCCTGGGGAATGTCCTGCCCTACAACGCCCAGCCATGGCCTTACGATGTAGCCT
>DAIDBB010000424.1 GCA_027310325.1 bacterium
GGTCGAGATGGCGTAGAAGGTCCCGACGGTCCGGCCTATGTTGTGCATCTCTCGCGCGGCGATCTTAACGATGTAGGGCGACACGCATCCGAGTAAAAAAAGCGCCGGACCGAAGAGTATGAAGGCGCTGACGAGAGACCCCCATCGAAGCCCCAGCGGCAGCGTTAATCGCAGTACCGGCCCTTTTAACGCCGGGACAAGGATAACCAGGACGCCGGAAAGTAGAATTATCCCGTACAGCCAGTCCGGCGAGCTTTTGCGGTCCGAGAGATGTCCTCCGATTGCGTAGCCCGCTGCAAGGGCGACCATTGTAACGGTTATTAGCGAAGTCCAGACAAAGAGGCTTACGCCGAAGAACGGCCCGATGACGCGCGAACCGAGCACTTCAAGGACCATCACCAGCGCGCCGCACAGGGCCGTGGTCGAGACGAGGTAAGCGAGAAAGCCTTTCGAATGCCGCATCGGAACATTATAATATTTTTTCATCCTCGACGCATCCGAAATGTTTGCGGGGCCTATTGCCGGGGAAAATAAAAAATTCCGGAACGGGGCGCCTCATTCGACCGGAGTTACCGGCAGCCCCGGGAACCTCCGTGGCAGGAGGTACGGGTCCTGGTAGGCTATTTCCTGCAAGTCTATCTTCCAGCCGCCGTTTTCAAAGGTCATATCGAAGGTCTGCGTGATGGACCTCGTGCTTCCGGTATCGAAACGCATCCGGTAGCCCATCCGGGCCTTAACGGCAGCAACGGTCCTCTTCTTTATCGTTATCTCGACGTCCTGCGCCTTCTCCCAGCAGCAGGCGAGTTTCCAGGAGTTATTGTGGACGGTTTCCGCGAATTTATCGGGCGGCAATATCTTTCTGCTCGTTTCGTCCCCGTATTCATAAAGGGCGTCATAGTTCTCGTCCTGCCAGAGCGTGACTATGCTTGCGAAAGCGCCCAAGACGTCGGCCTCTATCCGGCGCTCTTCGTCCACGGGTATATCGCCTCCACGGGCTTCCATGGCCAGAAGGGAGATTAGTATAAAGGAAGCGTATATAAGCCTCTTTATCATAGGAAGGATTATTCAAGAGCGTCGCTTCAAATATATGAGCCGGCCAAGGTTTTTTCAACTTTCGCGGGATATCAACAACGCCAAAGAGGTCTATCGAACGATCATCTTACTGAAAGATAATGGAGGGCCTTCTTTGCCACTATCTCGCCGTTCCGGACGCTGTCGCTTATGCCTATCCCGTGGTACGCGCTCCCGGTAAGGTAAAGCCCCGGATATCTTGAAACCCGCTCCTCGATCCAGTTTACCCTGTCCTCGTGGCCTATCGTGTACTGGGGCATGGAGAGTTTCCAGCGGTAGACGCGGGCAAGGAGGGGCCCGGCGTCTATGCCCATTATGTCCTTCAGTTCCTCCCGCACCACGCGCGCCATCTCCGAGTCGCTCAGCTCGACGAGCTCGGAGTTTTTCGCGCCCCCGACAAAGCACCTTATAAGGACCGCGTCCTCCGGCGAGCGGTAGTTGAATTTGACGGAGGTCCACGTGGCGGCCATTATACGCCTCTTTTCGGCCCTGGGGACGACGAAACCGAAGCCGTT
The DNA here is from genome assembly GCA_027310325.1 of bacterium. Lineage (GTDB taxonomy): Bacteria > Desulfobacterota > GWC2-55-46 > GWC2-55-46 > GWC2-55-46 > JAKAIQ01. The sequence goes on from DAIDBB010000424.1 coordinate 1,587, forward strand.
AAGGGGATGCTTTACGTCCGTCCTCCTGAAGGCTATCGAGACCGTGGCGGTCGAGACATAGGGGATGGTAAGGAGCTTTTGCGAAAGCTCGGCGTCGAGACCCGTAAGGATGGAGGAGGCCGCAAAGGCCGGGGCGGCTATTATCACCGCGTCGGCCACAATTGTTGTGTTGTCCGCAAGCCGGACCTCGTAGCCCGGACCTTTTTTAATTACGCCGGTCACCGTCTCGTTTACGGTTATCGAGGTGTTCCTGGATTTAAGAAGGCTTGACTTAAGCGTATCTATCATCACCGATAGCCCGCCCTTTAGCGTCATGAACATCGTCACCTTCGGCCCGCCTGCCTGCCCGCCGGGCTTCGGCGCGGCGGCCCTGGATCTCCTCATGGCGGCCATTCTCTTGAGCATCCCCCGGATGAGGCTCCCGTGCTCCTCTTCGAGCTGGACGAACTTGGGGAAGCTGCTCCTTATGCTCATCGTCTCCGGGTCTCCGGCGTGCACTCCGGCAACAAGGGGCTCGGCTATCTTGTCGAGCGCCTCTTTCCCGAGCCTCCTCCTTACGAAGTCCCCCAGGGTCTCGTCCCCTTTCTCCCTTCTTTTGGGGACGAACATCTCAAGGGCCATCCTTATTTTACCGCGAAGCGTTATGAGGGAGCTTAACGCAAGCGGCATGATCTTCGTCGGGACCATGAGGATTACCCCTTCGGGCAGCTCATGGAGCCTTCCGCGGGACAATACAAACGTCTTACGGTCCTTTTCGTTCGTTGGAAGGAGCTCCGCGCCGAGGCCGAGCCTCTTGCAGAGCTCCATGGCCCAGGGCTTTTCGGAAAGGAAGCAGTCAGGGCCGCCCTCGATAAGAAAGCCGTTTACCTTCTCGGTCCTGATGTTGCCGCCGACGTCCGGGTTCTTTTCGAGGATGACTATCTCGAAGTCCTCGCCCTTCTGATGCTCGCGAAGGCTGTAGGCCGCCGAAAGCCCGGCTATCCCGCCGCCTATCACTACGACCCTTTTCATCTGGCGTAATCCGTCTTGTTCTTTATGAGGGATGCGATGAGTTCCATGAACTTAGCGGAGGCATTGAGCGAAGCGCTTCTCCTGAAGACGAGGCCGCATCTTCTTGCCGCCTCCTTGAAGAGGATGTCTATGTCGTAGAGCGTCTCCACGTGGTCGGCGACGAACCCGAGCGGCACTATGACGACCCCCTTTTTCCCGAGCCTTTTGGCCTCCTCGATGACCTCCTCGGTCTTGGGCCCGAGCCATTCGCGGGGACCGGCGCCCTGGCTCTGATAGGGTATCCTGTAATCGATCGAGAGCTTTTTCGCTATGTCGCCGGCGGTCTCGGTTATCTTCCGCACGTAGGGGTCTCCCGCGAGCGCGGCCACGGGAAGGCTGTGGTTGCTGAATATGACGAGTGCGTCGTCCGGTCTATTAAAGGTGTCGAGCTCTTTTTTGAGGTTTTCCGCGACCGCGTCTATGAAAAGCCCCTCCCTGTGCCAGTCCCGGGCGTAGCCGATCGACAGGCCCCCGCCGCAACTTTTAAGCGCCTCGTCAACGTCCGTAAGGTAGCCGCCTGTAGCGACCCTCGACGAGAAGGGGGCCATTATTACGGCTGCCGCCTCTTTTATGCCGTCGGCGCGCATGTTCCCGATGGTGTCTTTAATGAACGGACGCCAGTACCGCATCCCGACGTATACTTTGTAGAGGCCTCCCTCGCGCTTAAGGATCTCGCCGACGGCCTTTGCCTGCGCCTCGGTTATGCTTAGAAGGGGCGAGGAGCCGCCTATGAGCCCGTACCTCTCCCTGGTCTTCTCGATTAGCTCGGGGGTAAGGGGCCTGCCCTTCAAGACGTTTCTTATGAAAGGCTCGACGCTCTCGATGGAGTCGGCCCCGCCGAAGGCGAGGAGGAGCGCGCCTTTTGGGGTCTTATTGTCCATGATAGATGACTATTCCCACGCGCGGCGGATTACCTGCGGCTGAACTCGTGGACGCTATCGACGAGCGCCCTTACGTTATCGACGGGCGTGCCGACGATTATCCCGTGTCCGAGGTTGAAGATATGCCCGGGCTTGCCTCCGGCCATGTCCAGGACTTCCTTGACGCGCCTTCTTATCACCTCGACGGGGGCGAAGAGGACCACGGGGTCGAGGTTGCCCTGGATCGCCCTGTCGTGGCCTATCGTCTTCCAGGCGTCGTCGAGCCTGACCCTCCAGTCTACGCCCATGACGTCGCCGCCCGCCTGCTTTACGATATCGAGATAGGTGCCTGTATTGGTGCTGAAGTTTATGACAGGGACCGTATTTTTTACGGAGTCGATGACCTTTTTCGTGTACGGGAGCACGAACTCCCTGTAATCATCCGGCCCGAGGCACCCGACCCAGCTGTCGAATAGCTGGACGGCCTCGGCCCCTGCCTCTATCTGGGCCTGGAGATAGACGGTTATGACGTCGGCGATCTTCTCCATGAAGGCCTTCCAGGCCCCGGGGTCGCTATACATGAGACCTTTGGTGTGTATGTAGTTCCGCGACCCTTCGCCCTCGATTATGTAGCTCGCAAGCGTAAACGGCGCGCCGGAAAAGCCTATGAGCGGCACCCGTCCGTTAAGCTCGGACTTTACCATCTTTATCGCCTTCAAGAGATACGGGACGTCCTCGGCCGGATTGATGACGCGGACAGCGTCTATGTCCTTTTTCGTCCTTACGGGGTTTTTTATCTGCGGCCCTTCGTTCTTGGCGAACTCGAGCTTTATGCCCATGCCTTCGAGCGGCAGGAGAATGTCGGCGAATATTATGGCCGCGTCAAGGGCGAAGGCCCTTATCGGCTGGAGCGTCACCTCGCAGGCAAGCTCAGGGGTCTTGCACATCTCGAGGAATGTATGCTTGCCCCTTATGGCCATGTATTCCTTCATGTAGCGGCCTGCCTGGCGCATGAGCCATACCGGCGTATACTCCGCCGGTTGCCTGCGGCAAGCCCTTAAGAACGTGTCGTTCGCCATAAAACTCTCCTCTTAACGGTATTGGGCCTCGAAAAAAATCAAACACCTCATTATATTTATACATCTTTATTTTTTCAAGGTATTTTATCGGCCCCCTGCATGGGGAATATCCGTCTATCCGACTGGAACCCGGCTGAAATGCCATGAAAGGGCCATTTTTTTCTGCTAAGTTTGCCGTATGCCGCTTAACGTTATCTTCGCAACTTCCGAAGCGCTCCCCTTCGCCAAGACGGGCGGCCTTGCCGACGTATCCGGGGCGCTCCCTCTGGCGCTCAAGAAGCTCGGCTGCAAAGTAAGCCTTTTTCTGCCTTACTATAGGGAGGCCGCCTCCCGCGGGTTCAAGACGGAGCCCACAGGCATCGAGGTCATCGTGCCCGTCGGAAGGAGTGACGTAAGAGGCCAGGTACTAAAGGCCTCGATAGACGGGGTCGCGGTCTATTTCATAAAGAGGGACGAGTTCTTCGACAGGAGCTACCTTTACGGCACCCCGGAGGGCGATTATTTCGACAACCTCGAACGGTTCATGTTCTTCTCGAGGGGGGTCATCGAGGCGCTAAGGTCGAAGGCCTTTAAACCCGACATAATACACTGCAACGACTGGCAGACCGGCCTTCTTCCCGCCTACTTAATGGACACGTACAGAAACGAACCCCGCTTCTCAAAGGTGGCGACGGTATTCACTATCCATAATATCGCGTACCAGGGACTCTTCCCGGCATCCCTTTACTCCGTTACAGGCCTTAGCCCCGACCTCTTTAATCCCGAGGGCCTGGAGTTCTGGGGGAAGCTTAGCCTCTTAAAGGCCGGGCTGGTCTACTCTGATGTAATAACTACGGTAAGCCCGACTTACAGCAGGGAGATCCAGACGCCGGAGTACGGCGCCGGCCTGGATGGGCTGCTTAAGAAAAGAAAGAACGACCTTTACGGCGTATTAAACGGGGTGGACTA
>DAIDBB010000018.1 GCA_027310325.1 bacterium
GCGTCGTCGCTTGACGGAGATTCGCCCTGGGCGACCACGCCTATGGGCCTTAAAGCCGATGTTATGATGTCCTGAGCGGTCATGCCGGGTCTTTCCTCCTTTTCCTCGGGGGCCTGGGCGCGCCGCCGGTGGCCTTTTCCGTTTCGGAACGGAGGCCGTTTATCTCGTCCATGACTTTCAGGGCCTCTTTTTCAAGGGCCGATAGCCTCTCTCTTAGCTCCCGCTCCTTTTTACTCTGCCTGAACGCCGCCGGGGTCGTGGCCCAGCCCTCTTCGGCGTAGCCGGCGAGGTCGTCTGAGTCGATTATCTTCGGCTCCTCTGTCCTGTGGTATATCCACTGCGGATGGCCCATCTTAACGCTCCTTTATATTCTTCCCCCGCCCTTCTTGCGGAGGGCAGGGGAAGGGTTTATTTCTAGTGCGAAAAACCAATGTCTGTCATTGCGAGCGAAGCGAAGCAATCTGTTTTTTGCCGGATTTTCACGGGCGAGATTGCTTCGTCGCGCCTGCGTGCGCTCCTCGCAATGCCGGCATATAATCCCCCCTAACCCCCTTTAAAAAAGGAGGCAGAAAGGATTTGTCCTTTTAAATTCGCCTCCCTTGACGGGAGGGGATTAAGGGGAGGTGCGCCTTAACATCCCCCCATCCCGGCCTTCCCCCGCAAGGGGGAAAGGCGATTTTCTCAACTCTTAACGCAGACGGGGGCATTATTGAGCGTAAACGTTATCCGAGTAACCTTACCGCCAACTCCGGATAGATCGCCGCTACTCCGTACATGATATCGAGCCTTATTATCTCGATATCGTTCGCCACGTCGTAGTCCTTGACGACCCTTACGGACATGCCGTTATACGACTCCTGCGCCTTGAACGGCGCGCCGTCCGGAAGCTCCAGCGGGACCATCACGAGGGCGAAGGCGTTCTTGTGGAACGCGAGGTTCGCGGTGTGCGTGCCGGCGACCGTTATGGCCGAAGAGTTCGCTATGGGCCCTGATCCGTTCTGGTAGTTGCCGGTCGCAACGAGCGCCGGGGAAACCGGAATGGTGGCGGCCCCGGACCCGTCGGAGTTTACGTCCGAAGTGACGACGAACTGCTTGAGCGACCCTGTAGCGAGCTTGCTCTGCGGGTTTACCTCATAGACCCCGGCGAAGGTTATTATGTCGCCGGCCTTCAGGATGCCCGTGGTCGAGGCGGTCCAGCCGTTCGTTGCGATCGAGCTTCCGGTCTGGTTCGCGCCGTTGCTTACGGGAGTGCCCGTCGCTACCCCCATCGTCGGCTCCGTTATGTTCTGGTCCATGTAGGTCTCGAAGTTGGCGAACCTTCCGAGGTACCCCTTCTGCGCCGCCTCCTTGACGATATTCTGGTTGTAGAGCGTCAGGAGGCTTCCGGCGAGCGACCAGTAGCCAGCGGGGTTTACGACCAGGCGCCTGTCTTCGGGAGGGCAGGCGGCCTCATCGAGCTTCTGTCCCGCCGCGGCGACCGAGGCGAACGTCGAGGGCGTGGTGCCGGCTGTCCCGGCCGCGCGGTAGACGCTCGAGAACTGGCCGCAGAGGTCGATATCCACCTGGTTGGCGAGCGCCAACATCGCGGGCCTTATGTACCTCTTCGAGTACTCGTCTATGGTAAGGGTCAGGTCCTGGCTCGAGAAGTTCCAGGAGACGTGCTTGCGGCTCCCCACCGTGAGGGTCGTAGACTGCTCTGAGACGTCCTGGTTTACGCGCGTGGCGCCGTCCGAGGCGTTGAAGATTATCGGCTTTCTTACGGTCACGGTGCCGCCGACCTTGACGAACTCCTTCTTGAAGTCGCGGTGGACGAGGTTGCCCATGACCATGCTGTTTTCGAGCTGAAGGAGCGCCTCCTTCGCTATTACGTTTGGTGTTAAAAGAGCGTTTGCCATTGATTCGATTCATCCTTTCGTTTTCTTGTTGTTATTGTCTTTAAAAAAATCCCTGGGACAGGGGTGACAGCGCCTAAGGCTGAGCGGGCGAGCGCAGCCGAGGCGGAAAGCCGCAAGCCGTCTTCATGGCGAAGCGGCCTAAGCGGCGGAGCGA
>DAIDBB010000449.1 GCA_027310325.1 bacterium
TCCAGAATTTCTTTAACGCGCCACCGCTTCATCTTGCTCATCGGAGGGCTCTCTACTATCATGACCTTATCGCCGGTGGAACACTCGTTCTTGACGTCATGTGCCATATACTTAACGCGTCTTTTAACGTACTTGCCGTAGAAAGGATGTTTCGTGAGCCGTTCTATCGAGACGACAACGGTCTTATCCATTTTGCCGGCGCTAAGGACGCTCCCTACTAGCGTTTTCCTGCTGACCTTCGCTTCACCCATCTTATTTTCCCCTCCCCTTCTCCGCGGCGACGGTCTTTAACCGTGCCACGTCCTTCCTCAATATGCGAAGCCTTAAGGGGTTTTCGAGCTGGTTGGTGGCATGGCGCATGCGCAGATTAAAAAGCTCCTTTGTAAGCTCCTGCTCCTTCGCCTTTATTTCATCCAGAGACATATCCCTTATTTCCGCCGGTTTCATACAATATCCCTTTTTATGAACTTTGTAGGTATCGACACCTTGTGAGTGGCCAGCCTGAAGGCCTCCCTGGCTACATCCTCGGTCACGCCCTCCATCTCGTACAGTATCCTTCCGGGCTTTATGACCGCCACCCAGTCCTCAGGACCTCCCTTGCCGCTTCCCATCCTTGTCTCCGCGGGCTTTTTCGTTACAGGCTTATCGGGGAAGACCCTTATCCAGATCTTTCCGCCCCTCTTGATGAAACGGGTCATCGCGATACGGGCGGCCTCTATCTCCCTTGTGGAGAGCCAGCCACACTCGGTGGCCTGGAGGCCGTAAGCGCCGAACGATAGGGTAGAGCCCCTCTGAGCGAGCCCCCTTCTCTTCCCCCTCTGGTGCTTCCTGAATTTTACTTTCTTTGGAATTAACATGGTCCCCTCTAATATCTAAACTGTAGCCGTAGGATGCGCGGCGCCGGCTTCTTCAACTGGCATGGTCTTCGGCGTAACCTCACCCCTGTATATCCATACCTTTATGCCTATGATCCCGTAAGTGGTCAGCGCTTCCGCCAGACCGTAGTCTATATCGGCCCTGAGAGTATGAAGGGGCACCCGGCCCTCCCTGTACCATTCGGTCCTGGCGATTTCTGCGCCTCCCAGGCGGCCTGCGCACATGATCTTTATGCCCTTTGCCCCCATCCTGAGGGAAGTGGTCACGGCCTTTTTCATCGCCCTCCTGAATGAGACCCTTCGCTCAAGCTGCAGCGCCACGTTTTCAGCGACGAGTTGGGCGTCCGTATCGGGCTTCCTGACTTCCACTATCTCGAGGTCGACGTCCCTACCCGTAAGCTTCGAGAGCTGCTTTTTCATTACGTCGATCTCGGCGCCCCTCTTGCCTATAACTATCCCTGGCCGCGCTGTCCGTATTATGACCTTTACAGCGTTGGCGGTCCTTTCGATCTCTATCTTCGCGATTCCAGCGTGGAAGAGTCTCTTCTTGACGAACTTTCTGACCTTCAAGTCCTCGTGCGCGAATGCCGAATAGTTCTTTTCAGCGTACCACCTTGAATCCCACCCGCGCGAAACGCCGAGCCTGAAACCTATTGGATTGACCTTCTGACCCAAAAAACGACCTCCGTAGATAGATTGTATTTAGTAACGTTGGCTGCCTGTACGTTGTCAGGCCTTCTCATCAAGCACGATCGTGACGTGGCTTGTCCTTTTTCTTATGAGCGCGCCCCTGCCCATCGCCTTGGAGTAAGTGCGCTTCATGACCGGGCCCGGGTCGACAAACGCCCTTTTGACAAAGAGCTTGTCAATGTCTAGCTTCTTGGTGTTCTCGGCGTTCGCGACGGCGCTCTTCACCACTTTTGTTATGTCGCGGCTCACGGCCTTGGTGTTGAACTTGAGTATCGTAAGGGCCTCGTCTATCTTCTTGCCCCTTATAAGGTCAACCACGAGACGCGTTTTCTGCGGGGAAACCCTCAAATATTTTAAGATCGCCTTGGCTTCCATGTCATCCTATCCCTTCGGTCCTGGAACCTTCGCCTTTTTTATGCCCGAGTGGCCATGGAAGGTCCTGGTCGGAGAGAATTCTCCGAGTTTATGACCGACCATGTTCTCGGTTATGAAAACAGGAATAAACTTCTTGCCGTTATGAACCGCTATGGTGAAACCGACCATCTCCGGGGTGATCATCGACCGTCTCGACCAGGTCTTTATTACCTTCTTGGCCCTTGCGTCTCCGGAGCCTTCCACCTTCTCAAGAAGGTGGCTGTCAACAAACGGTCCTTTTTTAACAGAGCGCACCGTTACTTCCTCCTGGTTATGATATACTTATCCGAAACCTTACGCCTTCTTGTCTTGTATCCCTTCGTGGGCACACCCCACGGGTTGGTCGGATGGTTGCCGCCCTTGCTCTTGCCCTCGCCTCCGCCGTGCGGATGGTCAACAGGGTTCATGGCGACTCCGCGCACCCTCGGGAGCCTTCCAAGCCACCGGGTCCTTCCGGCCTTGCCTATGGCAACGTTCTCGTGATCGACGTTCCCGAGCTGACCGATCGTGGCGTAGCAATCCTGCAGTATGTACCTTACCTCGTTAGACGGCAGTTTGACGGTCGCGTAATCGCCTTCCTTTGCCATAAGCTGGGCGTATCCGCCGGCGGTCCTTACGAGCTGTCCGCCCTTGTTCATCCTCATCTCGACATTATGGACAAAAGTACCCACGGGTATCGACCTTAACGGAAGGGCGTTGCCAGGCTTTATGTCGACGTCAGGCCCGGCCGTGACGGTATCTCCCACCCTCAGATCGAGGGGTGCGAGTATATATCTCTTTTCGCCGTCGGCATAGCTCAAAAG
>DAIDBB010000481.1 GCA_027310325.1 bacterium
AAGGCGGAACCCCCGGCGGATGTGAAGCAGGCCGCCAAAATCCTCAAGATCGAATCAGCCAAGGACGGCAAGAATTCCGTCATAATAATACAGACCGACGGCGCGATAGGGAATTATAACTCCTTCGGGCTCGATTCCCCGTCAAGGATCGTCATGGATATCTGGGGCGTGGACAACGGACTCGGCAGGGATATCCTGAAGATGAAGGACAAGTATGTCAGGACCGTCAGGGTCGGCAATTATCCTGATAAGACACGGCTCGTATTCGACCTGGGCCGCAAGATGCCTCCCCACGCGATAAAAAAATCCGGAAACAATATCATACTGACCATGGGCGCCGGGGCGGCTGAAGGTCAGTCAAAGGCGGCCTCCAACGGCGTTGATACCCGTGTGGCGTCTCTCGGAAATGTCGGCATCCCCAACGCAGTAAAGGCGTCCAATGAGGCGCCGGCGGGCGAGGCAACGACGCCGGCTGAGGCGCCGGCAAAGGAAGTCCCCGCTGCAAAGGGTGAGTCGGTTGTTATCGAAGGGGTAGACTTCAGGAAGGCCGATGGCGCAGGAAGGCTTACCATACGAGGCTCAGCGAAGCTCGATTATTCGGTAAAAGAATCGGATGATGGAAAATCCGTCATATTTGACATCAAGAACGCTACCATCCCCGCCGAACTTGAAAGGACGCTCGACGCTGCAAAGCTTAACACAGCCGTCCTTGCCATAAGCTCGTTCCAGCAGTCAGCGGGTCCGGTAAAGGACGTGCGCATCCTCGTTAAGCTCAAAGACAAGGCTCCTTACTCTGTAAACTCGTCAGGGGCGACGATAGACGTCGACTTCAGGTCAAACACCGCCGCGGCCGAGACAGTGGCCGAAAAGGAGGCGAAGCCTGAGGTTGCTGAAGGCGCCAGGAAGGAATTCAACGGCAAGAAGATCGACCTTGACATGACGGACGCTAATATAACCGACGTATTAAGGCTTCTCGCCGAGGTAAGCAACTTAAATATCGTGGCCTCTGATGATGTCAGAGGCACTATATCGCTACGCCTTAAAAATGTCCCGTGGGACCAGGCCTTTGACATAATCCTTAAATCAAAGGGCCTGGACAGCATTAAGAAGGGCAACGTCATAATGGTAGCCCCTGTGGACAAGATAAAGCAGGAGAAGGAAGCTGCCCTCACGTCCAAAAAGGCGCAGGAAAAGCTGGAAGACCTTGAAATAATATTTATCCCTGTGAATTACGCAAACGTAAAGGAGCTTACGCCCCAGGTGAAGGGCGTGCTCTCGGACCGCGGAAGCGTAACCTCGGACCTGAGGACGAACACCCTTATCGTTAAAGACATAAAGAGCGGGAGGGATGCCTCTTACGCCCTCGTAAGGAGGCTTGACACCGCGATCCCGCAGGTCCTTATCGAAGCCAGGATAGTCGAGGCCTCAACCAACTATCTCAGGGACCTCGGAATCCAGTGGGGCGTCGATTTTCAGACCGGCGGCAAAACCACGACAAATACGTTCGGAAGCACGGTTGCTCCCGGCCAGACGCCTCCCGGCACGAATCTGACCGGAACCCCCGCTTTCACCGATATGCATGGAGTACAGGATTTTGCTGTTAACGTCCCGGCGAGCAACGCGCTCGGCGCCCTGGGCTTTGTTCTGGGAAAAGCGGGCGGGAATCCGGCGGTCCTGGACCTTCGTATCTCAGCGGGCGAACAGGAAGGCCGTTTAAGGACCATATCAAGGCCGAGGATCACGACCATGGACAATAAGGAGGCGAAGATACAACAGGGTGAATCGGTCCCGTTCCAGACCACCTCCGCAGCCGGTACCGCTACGACGTTCGTCGACGCCAACCTCAGCCTTACGGTCACGCCCCATATAACGCCGGACGGCAGCATCCTTATGAAGATAAAGGCGAACAACAACGCGATCGGGTCGTTCAAGACGTCGACC
>DAIDBB010000509.1 GCA_027310325.1 bacterium
GTATTGCCATGTTACCATTAACGCCGTAAAAAAATGGATAGCTTCCGGCAAGCTCGACGCCTTCAGGACCCCCGGTGGACACTATCGCGTCGATAAAGAGGATTTCATGTCGTTTCTCGGTAAATACAAGCTTGATATGAAGGGTGAGATATTCCCCGAAAAAAGGAAGATCCTCATAGTCGATGACGAAAAGACCGTAGTTGAGTATATAAAGGGAGCCCTGGAATCCATGCAGAGCAAGTTTGACATAGAGATCGCCGGCGACGGCTATGAGGCGCTTATTAAAGTGGGAGACTTCAAGCCCGAACTTCTTGTCCTTGACATAAGGATGCCGAAGATAGACGGGTTCGAGGTCTGCAGGCGAATCAAAGGCGACAGAAATACAAAAGACATAAAGATACTCGCGGTAACTGCATACGGCAAGGAGGATATAGGCAAGATCCTTCAATGCGGCGCTGATTACTGCCTGCCGAAGCCGATAAAGCTGAGGGATTTCCAGGAAAATGTCCAGAAGCTTTTAAGCTGACTTCAAATAAACTTCGTTTTTCGACGTAATCGCCCCCCACGTTTCATAGAAAGTTTCTCTCCGGCGGTCTCCGGCTAGAGAACATTGTACGGCAATCCGTCCGGACGTTCAGGGAACAGGGCAGGATCAAAGATGAAGCAGCCCTACAAAGGCCTTTCCAATATCCGGAAGTTCTCAATCTTCCTTTCTTTAATCCTTATTACAGCCATCGCAGATTACCATTCGTTTTTGCGCAAGACCGCGGAAATAGAACTTTACGATGATCTCAATTACCGTCTTAACGCTCTTAAGGTCTCTATCGTAAGACTCGATTACTTCCTTGACATGTTCGTAGTCGCCAGTGTTGAGAAGTCGTCGGTCGGGCTGATAAAGACCGAGATGAAGAAGGTCGACACCAATCTCAGCGAGGTACTCGACGACCCCAGGTACCGGCAGCTTTTTAAAAAGAATAAGCTCCTTTCAGAGGGCAGGGATTCGATATTGAACGACTGGCGCGCGGTAAAGAGCGAGATAATGAGGCTCGACGACGGGCTCCCAAGGGACGAGGTGATGCTCATCCATGATGAGGTGGACATGAATACCATCATCGTTGTCGAGAAGTCCGACAGGCTCCTTAACGTGATAGGCAAAAGCAGAAGGGCGCTTTTTTCGGAATCGAAAAGCCAGGCTTTAAAAAGCGCCCTGGGTTTTATCCTTATTATGCTCGGCTCCGGGTTCGTATTATAC
>DAIDBB010000529.1 GCA_027310325.1 bacterium
AACGTAAGGATGGAGGAGGGGCGAGCGAGCCGAGGGAGAAAGACGCGCGCCGTTCTCCGGGCGCGCGGCCTAAGCGGCGAGCGAGGAGGATTGAGGCCGTAGTGAGCCGAGCCTGATACCCCAAAAAGCCCGGCAGGGCGCATAAGCCCTTCAGCACGGCGAAAATGAAAGCAGTTTTGCCTTTTGTCGCGCCGCTCTTACCTGCCTTTTCTCCACGCCCTGTACTCCTCCATCGACATCTCGGCCGGGGCCTTTTCGACCGCGCCGTTGCCGCCGGCTACCGTCCTTACGGGCGCCGGGGCCTGCGACACCCGGCGGGCGGCCGCGCCCTGTCCGGAAAACCTCGACTCCAGCCGCCCGATCTCCTTTACCGCGGCCACCGGCGAGAGGGCCGCTATGCGCCCGGCCTCGCCCGGGTTCTTTCCGAGCCAGTAGGCGATGTCCGCGCCCGCCTCGCTCTCGACGAGGGCTGAGTACATGGCGGGCGTAATGGGCACCTCCGGGTTCAGGGCAACGCTTCTAAAGTCCGGGTACTTCTCCTCGGCCCGCAGGACCCTCTCGGCGAGGCGCCTGCCTTCCTCTTCCGCCCTCCGCGCCTCGGCGTCGATCCGCGTCTTTTCCTCGAGCTTCCAGTCCGTGAGGGCCTCGACGTACTCGTCGTAGGTCTTGAACCTGTCGGCAGAGGGCCTGCCCGCGTCCGCATGGGCGTTGTTCTGCCCGCCTTTCCCGGCCTCGAGCTTCTCGAGGGCGACCTTTCTCCAGTACTCGGCGTCTCTTCGCGCCTCTTCGCGGAGTTTTACGAGCTCGTCTATCCTCCTCGTCACCCCGTTTTTCCTGGGGGCCGCGCCGGGGTCCGCGTCCTCTCCGACCTCGTCTTTCCCGGCCTCTACTTCGGCGGCGGCCGGCGCCGGGACCGCCGCGTCTTCGGCGGCGTTGTCCGCAGTCTCGATCTTCTCTTCCATCTTCAAGCTCCTTTCAAGGATACTTAGAGGGTTCGCAAGGCCGAAAGACCCCGCCAGACCTCTAAAAGCCCGGTGTCATCCCGCCGGTAGGAAGTTTTTTCCGTCCCTGTTTGACAGGGGCCGAAAACAGGCTATACTTTAAACAGTTGAGGTTGCGAAAGAAATGACCGAAAGGCCATAGGCGCTCCCCCAAACGGGACCCGAAAATTCAATCGCAACCTCTGTTTTTTTATTACGACCTTGTCCGTTTTCCGTGACCGGGAAAGAAGGGTATTTCCCTTTCGCGTATAAACGGGGCTAAAACCACTCATCTTTTCACCCTCCCCTTTATCCCCTCCCGTCAAGGGAGGGGAAATTTAAGGAAGCCACTTTTCCCCTTCCCACCTTGTAGGGGAAGGCCGGGATGCGGGATACCTTCTGTTTCCCCTCTTTCTTAAGAGGGGAGATTATTAATGGGCGTCTTTGTAATCCCCCTTATCCCCCTTTAGAAAGGGGGAATCTTGATTGCGGGACGAGAAGGAATTTCTCCTCCCCTTTACAAGGGGAGGCCGGAGGGGTGATTTAAAGCTTAAAACGGCCTCCCCTTGCCCCTCCTTGCCAGGGAGGGGATGAGTAGAACGCGGATGGGGCGTTATTGGGCGTAATGCTTGAACTCTTTCAGCACGTCCACCACCGTCTTCCTCACGTCCGCCCTCGCGTCGTTCTCCGTCTTTGCCGTCTGGAGCCTCAATTTCTCGAACTCGAGCTCGAGCTTCTTCATCTTTATGAACAGCTCCGGGTCGGGCGCCGCCGGGCCCGCTATCCCCGGCGGCAGGGTCTTCTTGAGCCTGTCGGCTATCTCCTCCGCCCCCGGCCAGTCCATGTTCCTCGCTATGAGGTCGGCTATCACGGGCGCGGCCTCCGGCACGTTTCTGGCGAACGCCATCATCGAGTCCGCGGCCTCCATCCGTTGGGTCGCGTAGCCCGGGCCGGTATCGACCGCGACCGAGTAGCTCCCTCCGCCCAGGTCGTTCAGGACGACGGGGCCGCCGGACGCGTCGAGCGTCCGCCTGTTTATCGGGACGAAATGCTCGCTCCCGTCTTCCATGCAGACGCATACGGTCCGGTCGGTGTCGTAAATCCTGGGGATCAGGTCAACGAGTATGCGGCCCGTAAAGGCCAGGGCGCGCGTGAGGTTATCGACGAAGGCGAAGGTGGCCGCTTCGTTCTGCCGCTGGCGCGCCGCGATCGCGCGGCCGGTGACTTCATTCCCCTGTATCCCGAGCCTCGCGTCGTGGACGCTTGTCGCGGCCTTCATCTCCTCTATCGCGGTCTGCGCCTCGGTGAACACGCCCTGGGGTGTGGCAGACGGGAACTGCCTTTGCGGCGCGGGCCCGTTGGTCTGGTTGTAGAGGAGGTACGGGAAGCTCTTTATGTTCGCGTCCCGCCACATCGCCTCGTGCCCCTCTATCTGCTCGGGCGTGACGAGGTACGGGGCCTTCGGGGTGAGCGTAACGAGCTCGGTCGCTATCGTCCTCCAGTAGTTGTACATCCGCTGCGAGTCCTTCGCCCACCTTACGAGGCCCCTTAATACCTTTTTGCCCTGTACGTTCATTTCCTTGCCGATAACCGGCACGATGGGGATGAACTTCCCGGCCCACTCCTTCGGCCCTTCGAGTATCTCGTTGCCGGTTATCAGGTACTGGCAGACCCTGTGCGAGACCGCCTCCCTCTCCTTTACGACCTCGACCGGCGCGTCCGCGGGCGCGGCCTTTACCGCCTCTTCGGCCTCGTCCCCCGAAAGCGTCCTGCCGTCGGACATGAGGCAGACCTTCTTCTTAACCGGCCTCTTTACCCAGTACTCGGCTATCCGGACCCTGTCCTTCTCGAACCAGCCTTCGAACTCGGTCCCCAGCCCGCCGTCCGCGTCCAGAGGCCGAGCGTCAGGGAACCTCCTCCTGAACTCGTCCCTGCCGACGTTCTCGGTGACGAAGGCCCACGAGGCGTCGGACCTGTCCGGACGGGCCGTATCCGGGTCGAGATATACCGAGAAGGGGTTGGGGATGTGCTTTATCAGGACCTCCTGGTCGAACGAGTCGCCGTCCGCGTAGTCGGTCTCCACGCGCAGATACCCTATGCCCATGGTAACGGCCTGCTCGAAGGCGGCGTCGTAGGCGGCCTCCGCCCCGCTTCTATTCTCGATATTTTTTATGAGCCCCCCGAGTATCCCGGCTATCACCGGGTCGCTCCCGGCGTCTGCGGGCCGGACCTTTATGCGGGGCCTCCCCTGGCGCTGGTCTCCGACGACGCGGTCTATGAAAGACGGAAGGCGGTTTATGGTGAGGCACGGCCTGCCTTCCGCGTCGCGGGCGTTCTTAAGCTCCACCGGCCACTGCTCTCCGTTTACGAACTTCAGGTCCTCGAGCGCCGCTATTCTATTTTCCCGCTCCGCGGCCTCGGCCTTTCTCCGGTTCTCCCGGGCCTCGCGAAGAAGCTCGCCGGGATCGGTCGAACCAACGCCGTCTAATCGATTTTTTTCTTCCATAGGTCCTTAATCCCCCCTCGCCCCCCTTTAGAAAAGGGGGGGACTCTCGCGGGTCCAGGGTTCAACCCTGAACCCGCAAAAATCCTCTAATGGTTGCTCTCTACTGTAGGCCTTTTTGCGCGCTTCCGCGCGCTTCGGGACAGGGG
>DAIDBB010000532.1 GCA_027310325.1 bacterium
CGACCGAGAAGCTCGTAAACGAGAACCGCGCGAAGCTTCCGGAAGCTGACGTAAAGGCCATAGAAGAGGCCGTCGCCGAGGCCAGAAAATCGCTCGACTCGAACGACATCGACGCGCTCAAGGGGGCGATGGGCAAGATCACAGCGGCCTCCCATAAGGTCGCAGAGCTCCTTTACAAGACCGCAACCGCCGGGGCCGGGGCCGCCGAAGGCAAAGAGGGCGGCAAAGAAGGGGACGTGGTCGAAGCAGAGGTGGTGGATGAAAAGAAGTGATCACCATTCACCTTATACGGGGCAAAAGATGCTTTTCCATGATACGGAGGTATTTTCAGGGGAGATATAGCGGCAGGCCGCGCTTAAGGGTTTAAACCCTTAAGCGCGGCCCCCGACACTCATCCGCATCGGTTCTCCCTTTCAACACCTCCCCTGAAAGAACTCTCCAGGTCAAGCATCCAAACACCCGTTTTCCGTAAGATACTTACGTCCTGGCGGGTCAGAAAAATGGCGAAAGACTACTACGAGATACTCGGCGTGCCGAAAGGCGCGACCGAGGAAGAGATAAAGAAGGCGTACCGCGCGCTCGCAAGGAAGTACCATCCCGACCTGCACCCCGAAAAGAGGGCGGAGATGGAGGCGAAGTTCAAGGAGATAAACGAGGCGTATAGCGTCCTCTCCGACCCGAAAAAACGCGAGGCCTACGACCTTACCGGCGAGTACACCTTTGAGCCCGGCGCTGCCCCCGGCTGGCCTCCGCCTGAAGGCTTCGAGGGGTTCGGCGGCTTTCCCGGAGGCTTCGAGGACATCTTTAGCGAGGTCTTCGGCGGCAGGAGAAGAAGAGGGGCGCAGCGGGGGGCCGACCTCGAGACCCGCCTCGAACTCGACTTCATGCACGCGGTAAAGGGCACGGAGGTTAAGATCACTGTACGCAGGGCGACGGGCCCGGAGACGATAAACGTAAAGGTCCCGCCGGGCGTAAAGACCGGCTCCAGGGTGAGGATTTCCGGGAAAGGCGAACAGAGCTTCCAGGGCGGGCCTCCCGGAGATCTTTACATAGAAACCACAGTAAAACCGCACGCTTACTTTAGGAGGATGGACAACGATATATATGTGGATGTGCCGGTAACGATTAAAGAGGCGGTCCTCGGGGCCGAGATAGAGGTGCCGACCATAGACGGGACAATGACCATAAAGGTGCCCCCGGGGACCCAGGGCGGGCAGAAGCTCCGGATCAGGGGAAAGGGGGTCTACGACACTCACGGGCTTGCCCGGGGGGACGAGTATATAATAATTAATGTAGTTGTGCCGAAAAAAGCCGATAAGAAAACCAGGGAGCTTATTGAAAAGCTTGAAGAAACAAATCCCTATGAACCGAGAAAAGGATTGTGGTAGAATAGTAGAGGGTTTTTTACTGGCGGAGGGCGTATAGACGATAAAACAGGGCTTGGAAAAGCCCGCGTAACGCAGGACCGGTTTTAAGAGGTACAAGATGATAGAACTGGACGACATTAAGGAGAAACTGACGCCCGGGGCCAGAAAGGTCGTCGAGGCGGCCGTGGAGGAGAGCAAGACCCGGCAGCACTATTATCTGGGCGTAGAGCACCTATTTCTCGCGTTCGCCAAGGTCGAGGAGCACTTCTTCAGGGAAGTGATGGAGGACTTGAACCTTGACGTATACCATGTCATAAACTTCCTTAACGAGCACCTCAATATCTCCCGCCAATACATCGGGCTCGGCCTTAAGATTCCGCCCGCCACAAGAAACGTCTTCAGGCTGGCCCGCGAAGAGGCCCAGAGGTGGGGCAGGGAAGAGCTTGATTCTACCGACATATTCATCGCGATATTCCAGGAGAATCACAGCCTTCCGGCCAAGGTATTCCGCAGTTTTGGCCTTGACCCCGATTACGTGATGCGGAGGATCACCTTAAAAGTAAGGAGCAAAGAAGAGATGGAAGAGGAGCTCAAGAAAAAATATGAACTCCCCCCTAATCTCAAGCACTTCGCGGTCAACCTCAACAAGCTCGCCAGGTTCGACAAGCTCCCCGTCATCATCGGGAGGGACGCCGAGATAGAGCAGGTAATGGAGATACTCTGCCACGTTGACCGCAGCAACTCCGTCATGATCATCGGGGAGCCTGGGGTCGGAAAGACCGCCGTCGTTGAAGGCCTTGCGAGGAGAATAGAGCTTGAGCCCAAGAGGGTGCCCAAAAGGCTTAGAGACAAGCAGATAGTGAACCTCCAGATGAACTCGATCGTCGCCGGGACCATCTTCAGGGGGATGTTCGAGGACAGGATCGAAAAGATCATAAAGGAGATAAAGGAAAAGAAGAACATAATATTCTTCATAGACGAGGCGCATACGCTAATCGGGGCCGGGAGCGCCATGGGAGTGCCGTCGGACGCCGCCAATATCTTCAAGTCCACCCTCTCGAGGGGAGAGGTCCAGATAATAGGCGCTACGACGCTATCCGAGTACAAGGAGTTCATAGCCGAGGACGAGGCGCTGGCAAGGAGGTTCAGGCTCGTCAACATCGCCGAGCCGGACGTCGACCAGACAAGGAAGATCCTCTACGGCATAAGGCCTCGGCTCGAGAAGAACTACTCGGTCCGGATAACCGACGACGCCATAGAGACGTCGCTTGACATGAGCACCCGCTACATGAGGAGCCTTAAGATGCCCGATAAGGTCATCGGGTGGCTCGATACCGCGTCCGTCAAGGTCGAGATAAATAGACCCTCTGAGGCCGTCAGGCCCGACGACGTCATCGAGGTCATCTCGCAGGACACGAAGATCCCCAAGGACATGATATTCAGGGACACGAACCTCCGGTTCAGGGAGATGGAGAAGGTCCTTTCGAGAAGGGTCATCGGCCAGAAGGAGGCGATAAACGCGCTTTCAAAGAGGCTAAGGCTGAATAAGGGACCTCTGAAGGAGAACTTCTCGCGCCCGGACGGGGTTCTTCTTTTCCTCGGGCCGACCGGCGTGGGAAAGACCGAACTCGCCAAGGCCCTGGCCGAGTTCCTCTTCGGCGACGACAGGAAGATGATAAGGGTCGACA
>DAIDBB010000574.1 GCA_027310325.1 bacterium
TGGTAGTCCAGGCCCGTCTCGCCTATGGCAACGATCCTGCCCGGCCCGGCGGCCCTTTTGAGGACGATATCCTTTATGAGGTTAAAGGGGGCCTCGCCCTTTACGTCCTTCGCCTCATGGGGGTGTATGCCGATGGCCGGATATATGAAGTCATGGCCCTTTATGGCATCGAGGCCGCCAAAACCCCTGGCCTTGTTCCAGCATACGACCGATATGATGGTCTTTATGCCGGCTGCTTTAGCCCTCGCTATGACGTCCGTCCTGTCCTTTTCGAACCTCGGGTCGTCGAGATGGGCGTGAGTGTCTATGAAAAATGTCTCTTCCATATTTTTAGCGTGTGGTCGCTGTCAATCCCCATCGAGCTTAACGGCCTTACAGGTAAGGCTCCGTTAACCCGTGAAGCTGTTTAAATTTTATACTATACGCGGGAATAGCGGCGGGCCCTTCTTTATTTTGGCCCCGGGCTTACCTCCCCAGGCTACTTCCTTATCGAAATCCCTTCCAGCGATGCCGCCCTCCATGCCGAGCCCTTCCCAGATTCTGTCGGAGGAATCGGGCATGAAGGGGAATAGGTATACGGCTATTATCCTTAATCCCTCGGCAAGTGTATAGAGGACGTTTGAAAGGGTCTCCTCGTCTTTTTCCTTCCAGGGGGAGGCCTTGTCAACGAAGGCGTTCATCTTCCTTATTATCACCCAGAGCTGATTCAACGCCTGATGGAATTCCAGGCCTCCGATAAGATCCGAATAGTCCTTTGGTAAAGTCTCCAGGAGACCCTTTATGTCTTTTTCAAGGTCGACCCTGTCCTTAGCGTTTATTTCAGGCGGCACAACGCCGGATCTATACTTCTCTATCATGGATAGGGTCCTGCTCAGGAGGTTCCCTAGGTCGTTGGCGAGGTCGCCGTTGATCCTCCCTTCGAGGGCCTTTATGGAGAAGTCCCCGTCAAGACCAAAGGGCACCTCCCTTAAAAGAAAATACCTGAACTGGTCCACCCCGTACTTCCGGGCCGTGGCGACAGGGTCGACGACGTTACCCTTGGACTTACTCATCTTGTTGCCGTCAACAGTCCACCATCCGTGGGCGAATACCCTTTTCGGAAGCGGCAGACCCGCTGACATGAGGAACGCGGGCCAGTACACCGTATGGAACCTCAGGATGTCTTTTCCAATTAAATGCAGGTCCGCCGGCCACATCCTGTTATGGCCGGGGTAACCGGCGGCCGTAAGGTAATTGGAGAGGGCGTCGAACCAGACGTACATCACGTGGCGGCTGTCGCCGGGCACCGGTATGCCCCATGAGAAGGAGGTCCTGCTTACGCTTAAGTCGCGGAGTCCCTCCTTTATAAAGTTGACGACCTCGTTTTTCCTGTTTTCGGGCTGGATAAAACCCGGGTTTTCGGATATGTGCCTTAAAAGCGCCTCTCCGTACTTCGATAATCTAAAAAAGTAGCTCTCTTCCTTGAGCCTCTCAACGGGCCTTCCGCAGTCAGGGCATTTCCCGTCCTTGAGCTGCGTTTCGGTAAGAAAGTTCTCGCAAGGGGTACAGTACCAGTCCTCGTACTCGCCCTTGTATATGTCCCCGTTCTTCTTTACAGTCTCCCAGAGGGTAGTAGCCGAAGCTATGTGCCTGGGCTGGGTGGTGCGTAAGAAGTCGTCGTTCGATATCCTTAAGTCTTTCCAGAGGTCCTGAAATCTCTTAACCACCTTATCGGCGAATTCGACGGGCTCGAGGCCGGCGGCGGCGGCGGCCTTCTGTACCTTCTGGCCGTGTTCGTCCGTGCCCGTAAGGAAGAGAACCTTATAGCCCTTAAGCCTTCTGAACCGGGCCACGCAGTCCGCGGCCACGGTCGTATAGGCGTGCCCGATATGGGGGACGTCGTTTACGTAATATATGGGAGTTGTGACGTAGAAGGTCTTTAAGGCATCCGTCATCCGTTAGGAGGCCCCTTCCTGTGGACGGTCGTTGGCCGGGGGGTTGGGCTTGCCGCATCCGCCTCCGCCGCACCCGTGTCCGCCCTTTTTCTCTCCGCGGTACATCTGATGCTCGTAGCTAAGGCAGCACATGAGCCTTCCGCATATGCCGGATATCTTTACGGGGTTTAACGCAAGGTTCTGGTCCTTTGCCATCTTTATGGTTACCGGCATGAAGTCGGCGAGGAAACCTGAACAGCAGAGCTCCCTTCCGCAGGGCCCGAGCCCCCCGACGATCTTTGCCTCGTCCCTTACGCCAATTTGCCGCATCTCGATCCTGGTATGGAACCCGGCGGCCAGGTCCTTGACGAGCTCCCTGAAATCTACCCTCGTATCGGAGGTGAAGTAGAATATCGCCTTGCTCGAGTCGAACATGTACTCCACGCGTATGAGCTTCATCGGGAGCTTGTACTGCGCGATCTTTTCCCTGCAGATCCTGAAGGCCTCGTTCTCGCGCTCGGTATTGAACCCGTTCCTTTCAAGGTCTACGGGGTCGGCCTTGCGCACCACCTTTTTTAGCTTCCTGGCGGGAGCCGTATCGGTATTTATGGGATTATATGCGACCGTTCCGAGGCCGAGGCCCCTTTCCACCTCTACTATTACAGTATCTCCCTGCTTTAGCTCCAGCCCGCTGCAATCGAAATCATAGACCTTGCAGGCCCTCTTGAACCTAACTCCAACGACCATTGGCATATATGAACCTCATTGATTTTTTCTATTAACTGCGGCCTGGCCCCATGGAGGCGGGCCCGCCTTCGATGAGACGGAGAATTAGCGCCTCCATCGTGAGCTGTTTATTCGCGTAGCGCGGCGGCATTATATCGCGCCTCGCGCCTTCTACAAGTGAAAAAAAGTCCCACGGCGCCTGGAACCTCCGGTCTTCCCGCGCCGCGAATTCCGCCGCAACGGGGTTTACCGCAAGGCGCGCTTCACCGAGCGTTGAGACCGCCAGGTCCCTATACCAGACCTTTATGGACTCGAGTATGCCTTCGAGGTCGTCACTTCTGGATAGGTCCTCGGCGAGCCCGAGCGCCCCGTCGACATCGCCGGGTGTAAGCCGTATGAACCTCTCCAGGAGCTCCTTTCTCCCGCCGGCGTCGTCAAGGGACCTGAGGGCCGTGGATATGGACCCGCAGCTCTGCCTGGCTATCATCTCCGCGTGGTCCCGGTTAAGCCCTTTTCGCCCCGAAAGGTAGTCCGCTATCACCCCTTCCGGCAGAGGCCGAAAGTTTATCTTCCGGCACCTTGAAAGGATGGTCGGCAGAAGTTCAGTTGCGTGGGCGGAAACCAGTATTATGACCGAGCCTTCCGGCGGCTCTTCAAGGGTCTTTAAAAAGGCGTTGGCGGCGGCCGGCTGCATCCTGTCCGCGCCGTCTACTATTACCGCCTTTTTCCCGTCGGCCTTGAACCTTAATGCGTTCTGTATCTCCCTTATCCGGTCTATCCTTATAAGCCCTTCGGGAGATTCATCCCCGTCCTTGTCCGTGGGGCATATAATCTGGAGGTTAGGGTGGTTCCCGGCCTCCATCATGCGGCAGTCCCTGCATGAGCCGCAGGCTTCCCCCTTGAAATCCCGGCAATTAAGGGCCCCGGCAAAGGTACGGGCCGTAAGCTTTTTACCTACCCCTGCCGGGCCGGAAAAAAGAAAGGAATGGGCCACCTTGCCGCAGGATATGGCGTTTTTTAATATATTCAGCTCTTTTTCATGGCCGAGGATATTCTTAAATGACATAGGGCCCTAAACGCTTACTATTTATAATATCACAGATTTCCTTGTGAATTAAAGGAATTTCCCTCGAGCCGTCCACTACCTTTATTCTTCCCGGCTCCTTTTTGGCCATATCGAGGTACCCGTCCCTCACGCGCCTGTGGAACGAGATATCTTCCCGCTCGAACCTGTCTTCCCCCATGGCGCCGGCTTCGATCCTCTTCCACGCCCTCCTCAAACCAACCTCGGGGTCGCAGTCGATAAGGATAGTTATTCGGGGGGTAAGTCCTTTTGCCGCCAGGGCGTTTGCCGAAAGGACCGCGCCAATATCAAGGCCCCTGCCGTAGCCCTGGTAGGCCAGGGTCGAATCCGTGAACCTGTCGCATATAACCGTAAGGCCTTTGTGGAGGGCCGGCCTTATGACGTTATTTACGAGCTGGGCCCTGCACGCCTCGTAAAGAAAGAGCTCGGCGAAGGGGTCTATAACCTCCCCCTGGGGGTTAAGTAGAATCGCCCGTACCTTCTCGCCGAGCCCTGTGCCTCCGGGCTCCCTTAAGGCCAGGACCCTGCCGCCCCTCTCCTCGAACCAGCCCTTCAATAACTCCATCTGGGTCGACTTGCCGCATCCCTCAACGCCTTCGAATGTTATAAAAAGCCCCTTGCCTTCGCCCAAGGAGTTTGACCTCTTGTACGGATTTTTCTCAAATATTACAGTAAATGCGGCTCCTGTTCAAGTCATTAAGTTGTTCCGCGTGCAAGGTCCTACCTCCGTAGACAAACTGGAAAAAGGCTATATACTTGTCCTTAATAAAATATTAAGGAGGTTCCGCCCATGAAAAAGGCAGGACTTATCGCCGCTTCGCTTCTCGCAGCAACCCTCGCTTCATCCCCGCTATTGGCCCTGGACCAGGAGACGGTGAATCCAGCCCCAACGGACCATACTACCATGGGCGGCCCCGCTGAACCTGGAAGGTACAGGGATTTTATAATGAAGCGGCAGAAGATGAACACCGAGCTGATGGAGATGCTAAAGGATACCATGACGATATTACGGGACCTGAAACATGCCCCCACGACCGCCCAGAAAAAGAAACTCGACGCCATGATAAAGAGGATGGACGAGATGATGAAGGAACACGAGGAAACGATGAAGAAGATGAGGGAAGAATGGGAGAAGAGAAAAAATGCCCCGGTTGAAAAAAAGGAACCGACGGACCAGATGCAGGAAAAGCTTGACCAGCAATTGAAAGGATA
>DAIDBB010000577.1 GCA_027310325.1 bacterium
CTGTAAAAATTATAACTGGTGCGGTGAATCGAAATAATAGTACACTTATAACTGCTTGTCAAGATAGAATTATAGATAAAAATACTAAGCTGAAACTATGAGCCGGCTGAGCCCCGGCAGGATAAAAACGGGTTCACGCGGCCGCTCCGGCCTTACCGCAAATTTGACCCTGAGAGATTCTAATATCGAAAAGATCCTGCGAAGCCCGAAAGATGCGGAGCCGAAGCTCCGGGCGCTCGGGTTCGAGGACTGGGAAGGGGCGATTAAAAACCTGGAGCTCCTTTCAACTGGCGCTCTACGGGACAAGCTCGACATGGTCCTTGAGACCGCCCTATCGTCCCCGTCCCCCGACGGCGCGCTTAATAACCTCGAGACTATCGTAAAGGAAATCCCCGCCCCGCTCTTTTCGGAATTTTTGACTGACGACAAAGACCTTCAAAGGCTCATAACCTTATGCGGCTCTTCCCCTTTCCTTTCCGGCATAATTGCCAGAAACCCCGATTTCTTCAAGGGCCTATTTTTAGGAAGAGAGCTTGGCCTTACAAAAGTAGAATCGGACTTTAGAGGCGAGCTCGCGGCCCTGACCGCGGAAGTCAAGGACTTCTCGGCGATGGCAAAGACGCTTCGGCTCTACAAACAGAAAGAGTTCCTCCGCCTCGGCGCGAGGGACCTCCTCGGGCTTTCAAGCGTCGAGGAATTAACGGGCGAGCTATCGGACCTCGCCTCGGCTTCGCTCGCCTCGGCCCTCGACTTTTCTTGGAGGGGGTTAAAGGAAAAATGGGGCAGTCCCTTGTATACCGACGCGGACGGCTCCGTGAAGGAGGCCGGGTTCGCCGTAATAGGCCTCGGGAAGCTCGGCGGCGGCGAACTCAATTTTTCTTCCGACATAGATATCATCTACATCTACTCCTCGGACAAAGGAGAGACCTCCGGAGGAAGAAAGTCCGGCATAAGCCTCCATGAGTTTTTCGTGAAGCTTTCCCATGAGGCAAATAAGCTCATCTCAAGCGTCACCGAGGACGGCTTCGTCTTCAGGATAGATCTCGACCTCAGGCCCGATGGAAGGAGCGGCGACATGGCGAATTCGCTCCGGAGCCTGGAGGTCTACTACGAATCGTGGGGGCAGACCTGGGAAAGATCAGCCATGATCAAGGCGCGCCCCGTGGCCGGGGACACGGCCCTGGGAAAAGCCTTCCTCGAGATGATAAGGCCTTTTGTCTTCAGGAGGTACCTGGACTTCGGCTCGATAGATGAGATAAAGTCGATGAAGGAGCGGATCGACTTAAGTCTTCTAAGAAGAAACCCGGATACCGTTGACGTCAAGCTCGGGCAGGGCGGCATCCGCGAGATAGAGTTTTTCTGCCAGGCCTTGCAGCTCATAAACGGCGGCAAGGACCCTGAAATAAGGGAAAAGAACACCCTCAAGGCCTTGGAAAAGCTACTTCTAAGAGGGCTTATAAATGGGAGCGAGGCGGGCGTCCTTAAAGAGGGATTCGTCTTTTTACGGAGGCTCGAGCACAGGATCCAGATCGTCGAGGGGCGTCAGAGCCAGGCCATACCGGCAAGCGCCAGGGAGCTTGAAAGGCTCGCCAGGATGATGGGCTTTAAAGATTCCCAAAAAAAGGCCGGCGAGTACTTCTGGGAGGAATACAAGGCGCGGACCTCCGCCGTCCACGATATCTATCGCTCGCTCTTTTACAAGGTAGCCGGCAAGGAGGCAGGCCCCGAGGTCCTTGCCCTCTTCTCTCCGGATACGTCAGATGAAGAGGCCGGGGCAAGGCTCAAGGAGCTCGGGTTCAAGGACGCGAAAACGGCGTTACGGAACCTTACTCTCCTGAGGGAGCCCGTCCACGCGCGACTTGGAGCCAGGACCCGGCTACTGCTGCAGAAACTCGCACCGATGCTCTTTAACGGCGCCGCCGCCTCGCCAGACCCGGACAGGGCCCTTGGACACATCGAAAGGTTCGTCTCGGCCGTGGGCGCGCGCGCAAGCTACTACTCGCTTCTCGCCGAGAACCCGCCGGTAATCGTCGAGCTTACGCGCCTTTTCGGCACGAGCGTATTCCTTTCGCGGGTCCTCATCGAACGGCCGGAGGGCCTGGAGATACTCCTATCCAGGGAGCTCTCCATACCATACAAAACATCTTTTTTAACCGAGCTCGACACAAAAGGCGAATACGGCGAAGCACTCGATGAGCTGCGCCGCCTTAAAAACCAGGAGGTCTTCAGGATCGGCGTAAACGATATCCTCGGCAACCTCACCCTACGCCAGGTCTCCTTCCAGATAACGAGGCTCGCGGAGGCGTCGCTTGAGGCCGCCTGCAAGATAGCGGCAAACGAGCTTGGAAGGCTCTACGGCAAGCCCGGCGGCGATAGCGGCGAGGCCCGCTTCTCCGTAATAGGGCTCGGCAAACTTGGGGGCCGCGACCTCTCTTACGGCTCGGACCTGGACATCATCTTCATATATTCGGATACGGACGAATCCTGCTCGACAACCGGGCCAAAAGTCATCTCGAACCATGAGTACTTCGTAAAGCTCGGCCAGAGGATAATAAGCGTACTCACTTTAAGGACCAACGCGGGGTTCGTCTTCAACGTCGACACGAGGCTTCGCCCCTCGGGAAGCTCCGGGCCGCTCGTGGTATCGAGCTCATCGTTTCTCAAGTATCACAGGGAAAAGACCGCCGTCTGGGAGAGGCAGGCGTTTATAAAGGCCAGAGGGGTAGCCGGTTCGATCGACTTCGCAAAAGAGGTCTTACCGGAGCTATCCGAGATTATCTATTCAAAAACTCTCACCGACTATGATATAAGTGAACTCCTCCGGATACGTTGCCGCATGGAGGCCGAAATTGCCAAAGAGGACTCTACACGCTATAATATAAAAACCGGCAAAGGCGGACTCGTCGACATCGAGTTCCTCACCCAGGCGCTTCAGCTTAAGCACGGCAGCATAAAAAAATTGAGGACACCCTATACCTTGAAGGCCCTCCGGAGGCTAACTGACGAAGGCATCGTGGCTTCCGGCGACTACGCCTTCCTCAAGAAGGCGTACGGGTTTCTCAGGCTTCTCGAGGCGCGCCTGCGAGTCGTCCACGACAGCGCCGAGGGGTATCTCATCAAGGGTTCCGACGAACTCGTTACGCTCGCGAGGATGGCGGGATACACAGGCGCGGACGCAGACGAAAGGCTCATGACGGATTATTCCGGCTATACTCAAAGGGTGCGGGAATTGTACCTTAAATACCTGAGGGCCTTTTGAGAGACCTTTCCGGCGCTGCGCGCGGCGACTAATTTAGCGCGCCTGGCAAGAAGGACGTTATTCTTGTATGGTCCGTTGAACGAATTGCCGTCCGCACGGACAAGTTTCTCTCAAGCGCCGCGCCATGAAAAGAGGACTTATTGAAAGATAGGCTTGGAAATCTCTCTAAGACCGGACTGCCTGCGCTGCTGCATCTCATATATGAAAAAGGGGATGCCTCCGGCATACTCGACGTCATCAACGAGCCCGCGAAAAAGCGTTTCTTCTTCAAAAACGGGATGCCCGTTGCCGCCTCCTCGAACGTCCTCTCCGAGGTCCTCGGCAGGCTCCTAATGGCCGAGCGGATCATAAGCCAGAAGGACTACGAGACCTCTCTGGAGGTGGTCCTCAGGGACAAGCGGAAACACGGCGAGGTATTGATCTCCATGGGGCTCATAACCTCGGCTGAGCTCGAGAGGTTCCTGGCGCTCCAGCTTAAAAAGCGCCTCTGGAAGGTATTCGGCTGGAAGCAGGGCGAGTACAAGTACATAAAGGCCGAGGCCCTTCCGCCGGGAATAGACCGCCAGCAGCCCCTCCACCCCGCCCCTCTGATCCTTGAAGGTATAACGCTCGGGTTCTACCCGCCGGCCAGGGCCAAAGAAGATCTCGGCAAATACCTCGACTCTCCGTTTAAGTTCGAGGAGACCGCCGGCAAATTGCGTCCGGACGACTTCCGCGTAAATCTCCAGGAAAAAAGGTTTTTGGAATCCTTTGACGGCTCAAGGCCCCTTAAAGAGGTCCTCGAGTCCTCGGACCTTCTCCGGGGGAGGGCCAATGCGCTGGCCCTCAGCTTCATCATAACGGGCGTCATGAAGCCGGTCGCCCCGCTCGCGGAGGAGAAACCCGCGCTTGAAGAAGGGGTCGAGACTGCACCGGCGATGACGGCCGGGCCGGAGCGGCTGAACGCCGAGCTCTTATTCATGAAGGCCAAGACCGCCCTCATGGAAAAGGATTACGGGGAGGCGATAGCGGCCCTTAAGACGATAACCGAGATCAGTCCCGCCGAAGGCGAATACTGGGCTTATCTGGGCTGGGCCATCTATAACGATGACCCGTCCAGGATCAAGGAGGCCGAGAAGATAATGAAAGACGCGCTCGATCTCAACGCGGAGCTAGATTACGCCTGGCATTTCCTCGGAAAGCTCTCGCTCGCATCAAAGAACGCCGAATTGGCCGAAAGGTCGTTCAGGACCGCTGTCAGTAAAAACCCCTGGTCGCTGGAGTCCCTGGCAGAGCTTAAAAGGATCGAGCTGAAGAAGTCCCTTGGAGAAGGGGTGGCCC
>DAIDBB010000024.1 GCA_027310325.1 bacterium
TCGAGCCTCAAGAGGGCCCCTTCCATCTCCTGGAGAAGCTCGTGGCTCTCCTGTATGAAAGTCTCCCTCGCCAGTTCGAGTCCTTTATCGAGTTCACCGCCCATATTATTCCCTTGATTACCGGCCGCTCAGTCCCAGAAACTCATTCATGTCGTAAAGCGTTATAATCCTCTCGGCAGGCCCGCTTAAGGACGCTATCTTAAGGCGCATGCCCGAGTCCATCGACTCTTTCATGGCGAGCACCATGAGCTGAAGGCCCGCCGTATCCATCTCGCTTACGTCCGTAAGGTCCATCTCGATGTCTTTCGCGGAAAAAAGATGCTCCGCCAGCCCCTTTTTCAGCTCACGCGCGTTATGGATGGTCATCTCCCCGCTTACGCGGATATTGAGGACGTCTCCGTCCCTATGTGCGCTTATGCTCATCACTGCCCCCCTTACGGCATAACGAGCTTCGATACCGCGTCCAGCATCTGATCGGGCTTAAACGGCTTTACCACCCAGGCCCGCGCCCCGGCGGCCTTGCCTTCCTGCTTGCGCGCCTCCTGCGATTCGGTCGTAAGCATGATGACAGGCGTAAACCTGTATGCGTCCGTCGACTTCAGGGACTTGAGGAACATTATGCCGTCCATGTTCGGCATATTGACGTCGCAGACTATGAGGTTTACCTTCCGGCCCGCGAGCTTACTCAGCGCGTCCCTGCCGTCCGTGGCCTCTATCACGTCATAGCCGGACTTCTTCAGCGTAAGATTTACGACCTGCCTGATCGAAGCCGAATCGTCCACCACCATTATCGTCTTTGCCATTTTTTTTCTCCCTTTTTTGAGCTGGTCGGACCTTCCCGTCTGGACTCAAAGGCCTTTAAAAGAACGTAACGCCGCCGTCCCGGACCGGAACGCCTTTGTCCGCGTATCCGAACGCGTTGCCGGACACGCCCTTTCCGTGCTGCGGGACCACTTTGCCGTGGATACCCCTCTGCCTCTCCATCACGTACTTCCTCGCCACGTCTTCGGCCTTGAGGCTTGCCGATCCGCATTCCGGCGAACATACGTCATGGGAAAGGCAGGCCTTGATGACCTCGGAGTAGTCCCCGGATTCCCTGAGCGTATCAATGACAAGCTTGATCTGCTGGCGCACTATGTCCTGGAACTGGACCCCGGCCAGAAGCTCCAGGACCTCTTTCGCAACAAGGGAGCCGCTCGCCCCGACCTCCGAGAGGACCTCCTTATTCAGGTCGTACAGCCCCCGGTAGCTCTCTGCCTGCGCCGCGAGCTGCTTTTCTAGGTTGGCGAGAAGGGCCGACTCCTCGGAGCGCCCCTTCTGGTTCAACTTGCTCGCGAATTTATTCTCTATGTCGTCGGCCATCTCCACCATCGCTTTTCCTATGCTGGAGGCCGCCTTCTCGGACCGGGAGGAAAGCTTTCTCACCTCGTCGGCCACTATCGCGAAACCCCTTCCGTTCTCGCCGGCGCGCGCGGCCTCTATCGCCGCGTTGAGCGCTAGGAGGTTGGTCTGATCGGCGATGTCCTTCACTATCTCGACAAACTCAGTCATCGACCGGGCCTTTTCCGCGAGGCTCATGACGACCCTGTAATCCTTCTCGACCTCCGAGGCCCTTGTCCCGGCGTATTCCCTGAGGAGCGCCACGACCTCCCCGTTGGCCCCGATAGTGGCGTCGGCCTCCTGCGAGAGCTCCACGCTCTTTTTGCCGAGCGACCCGAGCGTCGAGTTAAGCCCGCTCATCGCCGCGTCTATGTCGTTTGCCTTGCCTATGATCCCGTCAGCGGCGCTCTCCGTCTCCCTGACGACGTTTTCAAGGTGCGCCCCCGCAAGGGCGTTCAGTTCGATCTGGGACTCAAAAAAAGCAACGAGCCTTTCCTGCCTCTCCCTATTTCCGCGGTCGTCCGGGGTATCGCCGGGCGGTTTTTTCTCATGGACCGGCCTGCCGATAAGTTTTACAACGATAAGAAACGCAAGGATTACCGGCGCGGCCCACAAGACGCCCCTTACGGGCGACCCGTCCGTAATGAGTTCGCCCAGCGCCGCTACCGTTACGACCGCGATAAGCGTGCATAGCGCGGTCAAACCGGGGCGGCGTATAAGGATGAGGTCTTTAGCCGGATTCAGCTTTTTCTTTTCGTCCATTTTTTTAAAGTTTTCTTTCTCAATCATGCCATATCGGCTCATACATTAAGAATATCGGCAGGTCATATGGGGCCTGTATCCTGCCTCAGGTCCATTTTCCCCGCCTAAAAGGGTTGATTTTTCCATCATCCGAAGGGTTGATCGAAGGGGGCTTTTCAAAGATTTTTTTTATGATAGAGTATTTAAAGAACGCCATGCAGATCACATCCGCAATAAAGCGCGTGTCCGACACGGTCTGGGAGATCCCAAGGACGTACAAGGAAGGTATGCTCGTGCCTGCCCGGATCTTCGCCACGGAAAAACTCTTCCTCGAGATGGACGAAGGCGTTATAGACCAGATAACCAACGTAGCCTGCCTGCCGGGCATCGTAAAATACGCCTACTGCATGCCGGACGGGCACTGGGGCTATGGTTTCCCGATAGGGGGTCTTGCCGCCATGGACGTAAAAAGCGGTGTGATCTCGCCGGGCGGCATAGGTTTTGACATAAACTGCGGCATGAGGCTCGTCCTTACGAACCTTACGTACGACGAGGTGAGGCCCAGGCTCCGCGAGCTGGTCGACTCGCTGTTCACCCATATCCCGGCCGGGGTGGGGTCTACGGGCATTATAAGGCTTTCGAGGGACGAGTTCAGGGAGGTCTCGAGGCTGGGAGCCAGGTGGGCCCTCAGCCGGGGGATGGCATGGCCGGAAGACCTTGAAGTGACCGAGGAGGAGGGGTGTTTCAAGGGCGCGGACCCCTCCAAGGTGAGCCTTAAGGCCGTTGAACGCGGTTTCGACCAGATAGGGACCCTCGGGTCCGGCAACCATTACTGCGAGGTCCAGGTCGTAAAGCCCGAAAATATCTTCGACAGGGAGACGGCGGCGGCGTTCGGAATCACCCTGCCCAACCAGGTTGTAATAATGTTTCACTGCGGCAGCCGCGGTTTCGGACATCAGGTAGCCACGGACTATCTCCAGGTCTTCCTCAGCGTGATGGAACGGAAATACGGCATAAAGGCGCTCGACCGGGAGCTCGCCTGCGCGCCCTTCAATTCGCCCGAAGGCCAGGACTATTTCGCGGCCATGAAGTGCGCCGTAAACATGGCCTTCGCCAACCGCCAGGTCATACTCCACAGGATTCGCGAGGTATTCTCCCGGGTCTTTAAGCGGTCGCCCGAGGACCTCGGTATGCGCACGGTCTACGACGTCACGCACAATACGGCAAAGCTCGAAACTCACCTTGTAGACGGCGTAGAAACGGAGCTCCTCGTCCATCGCAAGGGCGCAACCAGGGCCTTTGGGCCCGGCATGGAGGGCCTTCCGGAACGCTACAAAAAGACGGGACAGCCCGTTATCATAGGCGGAAGCATGGAGACCGGGTCCTATCTCCTCTGCGGGGTCGAGACCGGAGGCGCGTCTTTTTACACGACCTCGCACGGGAGCGGCCGCACGATGAGCCGGCACCAGGCAAAAAGGTCTTACAGGGGCGAAAGCCTCAAGAAGGACATGGAGGCCCGCGGCATCTACGTCCGCACCGTGACCTGGGGCGGGCTTGCCGAGGAGGCCGGGGCCGCGTACAAGAACATAGACGCGGTCGTGGAAGCGACCGAACTCGCGGGATTAAGCAAGCGCGTCGCCCGCATGACGCCGATAGGAAACATCAAAGGGTAAGTGACATCCGGCTTCCCGATGCCATACAGATATCTTGACGACATAGCGACCGGCGACGTGGCCTTCGAGGCCATGGGGAAGACCCTTGAGGAACTATTCATAGCGGCCGCCGACGCCACGGTTAACGTAATGGTCGAGGACCTCTCGGCCATAGCCAGGGCCGAGGAGATGAGGCTCGAAGTAACGAACCCGGACCTCGACCTCCTCCTCTACAACTTCCTTAACGAGCTTGTCTTTTTCAAGGACGCCAGAAAGC
>DAIDBB010000026.1 GCA_027310325.1 bacterium
TCCCTGGTCATCCAGTCTACAAACCCGTTCCTGAGAGATGGGAGATATACTATAAAAGTAATGAGCGAGACGAAGAACGCGGTTAAAGGCAGACCGTATTGTCAGGAAAGGCTCGTTTGATTTTAGAAGGATGAGGCTACACCTTAGGCTCGAAAGATTAATAAATTTATTATCTCTTAAAACGGCCTAAGATTAAAGGATTTTCAAAGGCAAGGGGTGGCCGACTGTTTTCTAAGCCTTGTAGCCTGGCATTGGCCTACGGTGTCTAATCCAGGGAATCTGCTGGGCCTAAAGAGTCCCGGATCCCCTTTCTTTTCATCTTTTCAATAAGCGTGGTCCTGTTTATATTCAGGTACTCAGCGGCCTTTTTCTTTACCCCGTTTACCTGCTTAAGGGCATTGAGAATAAGGTTTTTCTCGAAATCATCGACGACCGCATTGAAATCTATCCCGTCGTTAGGCATCTCCACTTCGCCAATTTTAAATTCCGTGCCGGGCTTTTTTATCTTGTCCGGCAGGTCTTTATGGTTTATTAAACTGTCGGCGTCCTTCAGCACCATGAGTCTTTCGACGAGATTCTCGAGTTCCCGGATATTGCCCGGCCAGTCATAGGACTCGAATATCTTTATCGCTTCGGGGGTAACGCCCTTTATGGACTTTTTACGCCTTTTTGAGATGTTCTCGATGAAATGGTCGAGGAGCACGCGTATATCTTCATGCCTTTGCCTCAATGGAGGGAGGTTCACTGGTATAACGTTCAGGCGGTAAAAAAGGTCCTTCCTGAACCTTTTTTCCTCAACCGCCTTTTCGAGGTCCTGGTTCGTGGCCGCCACTATCCGTACGTCGACTTTTATGGGATTCACCCCGCCCACCCTCTCGAACTCTTTCTCCTGCAGAACCCTCAATATCTTTACCTGCAACCCGGGGCTCATGTCCCCTATTTCGTCAAGAAGAACCGTGCCGCCGTCGGCGGCCTCGAACCTGCCGACCTTTGTGGCAATGGCCCCGGTAAAAGCCCCTTTCTCATGTCCGAACAGCTCGCTTTCGAGAAGGTCTTCAGGGATAGCGCCGCAGTTTATCGGCACAAAAGGCTTGTTGCTCCGGCTGCTGCCGTAATGAAGGGCCCTCGCGACAAGTTCCTTGCCGGTCCCGCTCTCGCCGAGAATAAGCACGGTAGAATCGGTGTCAGCGACCTTTTCTATGAGGTCCCTGACCCTCTGTATCTCGGAGCTGGTGCCTATAATGGCCGAAGTGTGGTTCTTCTTCAGGTCGTTTTTCAGCTTGGAGTTTTCTTCCTTGAGCGAATGGACCTCGAAGGCCTTTTCGATGGTAACCAGAAGTTCTGACTTCTCGAAAGGTTTTTTAAGGTACGTGAAGGCTCCTGCCCGCATCGCATCCACAGCGGACTCTATTGAGCCGAATCCCGTAAGAATAATGCAAGCTGTATCAGGATTAATGTTTTTTATCGATTGTATTACTTCGATGCCGCCGATTCCAGGCAGTTTGAGGTCTGTGAGGACTACATTAAAGCTTCTTTTTCGGGCGGTTTCCATGGCGACTTCGCCGCTGGGAACGGCTAAGACCTTATAGCCATGGAGTTCGAGTATTTCACTGAGGTTTTCCCTAAGGTACTCCTCGTCCTCGACCAAAAGGATAGTGCGCTCTCTCATTGGCGGGGCCTCCTGTTGTAACCCGACATAAGTCTGGCGTATTATATAAAATAAAAAGTGGTATGTCAATATTTTGAACTTGAAAAAAATAACTTGCTTGAGGGCTCAAGAAAATTGACAAAAAAAACGAGAATGGTAACATTATTCTGGGTCGAAAAAACAATAGGGGCCAACTATGTGAAGACGGTAATTGCCAGCGATGCGATAAAGAAAATATTTACCGTAAACCTTGGGGTGAAAAAAGATGAAAGGGTCCTGGTCTTTACCGACCTCATAAG
>DAIDBB010000043.1 GCA_027310325.1 bacterium
CTTTTCGTCCTGCGCCGTGACCCCGGCTTCGCCGTCGAGCACCAGGACCGCGCAGTCGCACCTGTCGAGGCTCCTCAGGGCCTCCATCACCGAGTAGGACTCGACCGTGAGGCTTACCCTGCTCTTTTTCCTTATGCCCGCGGTATCGATAAATAGATACTTCTTGCCGTCAAGGTCGAAGGGGGTATCTATCGAGTCCCTTGTCGTTCCCGCGATGTCGCTCACTATCACCCTTTTTTTACCGATAAGCCTGTTTAGAAGCGAGGACTTGCCGACGTTGGGCCTCCCGACTACCGCTACTTTTATCCTTTCATCGCCTGCGGGCTCCTCTCCGGCCGCCGGGAGGGCGGCTATTACGGCGTCAATAAGCTCATTAAGGCCCCTGCCCTGTTCGGCTGAAATAGCGTATAGGTCTTTTATACCGATCGAGTAAAACTCCGCCATGGCAGCCTCTTTTCCGGAGGAATCGATCTTGTTGACGGCGTGGACGACGGGCTTGCCTGCCCTGCGTATCATCTCAACAAGCTCTTCATCCTGCGCCGAGGGCCCGGCCTTCCCGTCCATGAGAAGGACTATGACGTCCGCGTCCTCTATGGCAAGCCGGGCCTGGTCCCGGACCTGGGCGTGTATCGCGTCCCCGGCCGTATCGAACCCGCCTGTATCGACGAGGGTAAAGGACCTGCCGAGCTCGCTCACTTCGACAAAGTTCAAGTCCCTTGTCACACCCGGCTCGTCGGCGACGATGGCCTTACGCCTTCCTATTATCCTGTTAAAGAGGGTCGATTTGCCCACGTTGGGCCGCCCTACTATCGCTACTATCGGCAACATGACTATCCTACGAGGACCTGTACCCGAAATCCTTAAGCGCGCCCGGGCTCCGCGTCCAGTCCTCCTGCACCCTTACGAAAAGCTCAAGGTATATCTTCGAGCCAAGGAGCTTCTCGATGTCGAGCCGGGCCTCCGTGCCTATGCGTTTGAGCATACCGCCGCCCTTCCCTATGATTATCCCCTTCTGGGAATCCCTTTCGACGTTTATCGTCGCGGTTATCGCTATGACCCCGTCCTTTTCCTTGAAGCTATCTATCGTGACCGCCACCGAATAGGGTATCTCTTCCCTTGTTAAAAGGAAGACCTTCTCCCGGATAATCTCTGCCGCCACGAACCTTTCGGGCTGGTCTGTTATGACGTCGTCCGGGAAATACTTCGGCCCCTCCGGGAGTATCCCGGCCACGACGTCCATGAGGGCGGTAAGCCCGTCGTTTTTTAGCGCCGAGATAGGCACTATCTCCTTAAAGGGATAGAGCCTCGAATACTCCTCGATAAGCGGCAGGAGCCTAAGCTTATTGACCTTGTCGACCTTGTTTATGCATAGTATGACCGGGCACTTGAGGCCTTTAAGGCCTTCTATTATAAAACGGTCGTCGTCGCTTATTTTCCTGTCGGCCTCGACGATGTAGAGGACCCCGTCGACGTCCCTGATTGAAGCCAGCGCCTCCTTTACCATGAACTCGTTCAAAAGGCCCCTGCCCTTGTGTATGCCGGGCGTGTCGACGAAGACTATCTGGCAGTCCAACAGGTTCTTTACCCCCCTTATGACGTTCCTTGTCGTCTGCGGCTTTTCGGAGACAATCGAGATCTTTTCCCCGAGTAGCGCGTTCAGAAGGGTAGATTTGCCTGCGTTCGGTCTTCCTATGATGCTTATGAAACCTGACTTGAACATTCTGTCCCGACCGGTCTTTCTTTAAAAACTCCAGAATTTAAAAAGGCTTTTTAAGGGCGAGCTTTGAGAGAAACCTCTGGTACGGACCCGATCCATTCAGCGAGTTTTAAGGCAACTGTTAAGACTATCCTACCTTGTTGTATTCCCTTACCCTGAATACAACGCCGAGGTCGTCCTCGGCCATCTTGCGGCAGGCTTCGATGTCAAGGCCGGGCACGGCCACGACGCTCGCTATGACCTTTGAGATGTGCTTCTTCGCCTCTTTTATGAAGTAGAGTATCGCGGGATAGGCCTTGTCGCCGAAAGGCGTCTTTATGAGCCTCTGGTAAGTCTCGGAATCAGGGGCGTTCATGCTTACCGAGATGGTATCGACGAACATCAGCTCCGGCAATACGTTTTTGCCATGGACGAGGTTCGCCAGCCCATCGGTATCTATCCTGATCTTGCAACCCATCCTCTTAAGGTGAAGCCCCAGCTGCTTTACGAGATCAAGCCTTATAAGCGGCTCGCCGAACCCGCAAAAGACTATCTCGTCGTACTTTAGCGGGTCCCCTATGGCGCTTATGACCTCGGCAAAGGTCGGCTCTTCCCCGAGCCTCAGGTAATGCCC
>DAIDBB010000068.1 GCA_027310325.1 bacterium
CTTTTCGGCCTTCTTGTGCTTCTTGGCGGCCTTCTTGTGCTTCTTTTCCTTCTTCTCTTTCTTCTCAGCCTTTTCCGGAGCCTTTTCAGGCGCGGTTGCTGCCGGGGCTGCTGCCGGGGCGGCGGCTTCTTCTGCTGAAGCCATCGTCATTCCGCCGAAGGTCAAGGTCACAAACAGGGCTGCCGCGGTAATAAATGCTCTTTTCATCGGATTAAAGTCCTCCTTATAGAATTTGAACGACTTATATAGCAAGTTACATGCCAATCTGTAAAACGCTTAAAAATCAAAAGTATTTCATATCAGGCCACATATTTTACGGCTTATTTTAACCCTTTTGGTGTCCCGGTTGTATCTTTTGGTATAACTGGGCAAGCCTGCCCGGATAAAGGGTCAAGGGCTCAGGTAAAAAAACATGGAGATCGTAAAGGCGAGGAAGAGAGTATAAAGGACCCCGTTTGCCACCAGATGCAAGGGCCGGAGCTTTTTTGCCCTGTGGGCCAGCGCGAAAAGCCAAAGGGATGCCGCTATCGTTATCGCGCCGCTTGCAAGGACCGTAGGGTTTATGGTCCACGGCGTAAGGAAAATGCCTATGGCCGGCAGTAAGCTTCCCTGAAAGACCATGGCCCCGGTGATGTTCCCCACGGCCATGGTGTCCTTGCCGTGCCTTATCCAGATGATGCTGTTTATCTTTTCGGGCAGTTCAGTCGCTATTGGTATGATAAGAAGAGATAGCGCGATAATGGGTATGTGGATGGTCCGTCCAAGGGCCTCGAGTCCGCGCACAAACCCCTTGGCCCCAACGATGATGAGCGCTACGCCTATTATCATCTGCGCGAGGGTAAGTAATAGGTGCTCCCTGAAAAGGACCGAAAGGTAGAGGGCCCTCCTTGCCTCTGTATGGTGCCCTTCCTTGACGAGGTCGGGAGAGGCCTTAAGTGTCCTGTACAGGTAGTAAACGTACGTCGAGATGAGGACAAGCGCCACCATTACGCGTAGCAGGCGCATCTCGTACGGGGCGAACGCCACAAGGAGGGCCAGGGTGAAGGAGAAAAGGAAAAACCCGAGGTCCCGCCTGAGCCCGCCTTGCTCGGGTTCTATGGAGGCCTTCTTTCTCCTTTTTCCGAAGCGCCAGGCCGCGGCCCCGGTAAGAAAGAAGGCAAGCGTAGAGAGCATGAAGGGCGCGCCGAGTATCGCGCCCACTCCGACCTCCTCGTTTACCTGTTCGCCCCTGCCGGTGAGGACCGCTATGAGGGGCACCATCGTCTCAGGGAGAGCCGTGCCGACGGCCGCGAATATCGAGCCGCTTACGCCCTCGGATAGGTTGAGCCCCTTGCCGGCCGATTCCACGGCGTTTGTGAATATTTCGCTTGCCGCAACGATTACAATGAGGTAGATGATAAGCGCCAGGATATCTATAGTCAAGGCCCCACCCGGATTATGCTTGCCTTACGATCTCGGCCCGCTCGCCCCTGAAAAAGAGGAGGAGCGTCATGCCAGCCACCAGTATGGTCGAACCGATGATTATGAGGGTTATCCCAGGGTCCCTGTTTATGTTAAGGACAACGAACCGGGAGAGCACGTAATCGTCGAGCCTGAAGGTCTTGCCCGCAACCTTCATTTCCTTTCCCCGGCCGGAGATGTCGAGATAATAAGTAGAGCCGTCGCCGGATATGAGCTCTATGCGCGGGTTCAGAAACTCCTCGGACCGGCTGAAAGGCCGGCCTTTCTCGTCGAGGGAAAAGTCAGGGTATATCTGCCCGAACCTGAAGCCGGCGCCATCCGAGGTCCTGAAAGAGCTCGAGAAGCTCGCCGTTATTTTCTCTCCGTTTATATCGAGTACGAGTCCCGTTGGGGCCGTACCCTGGTCGGCATAGTAGAAGGCTATGCCCCTGTAGATTAGCGGCCCGTTTATCTCGACGTCCTTCGTAAGCACCTCCGAAGTGCCCTTTAAAAGCGTAAGCCTCACCTTGAGCGAATCCAGGTCTCCCTCCGGGGTCGGCTTCATCTCTATATCGTCAAAGCGGGCAAGCAGCCCTGGCTCGTTGGGTACCGCTTTCGGCTCGTCCTTGAAAAGAACGTTCCCCGGGCTCCTGAAACCCCAGAGGCTCCCCGAGAGATGCCCGAGGAGGGCGATAAGGAACCCTATGTGGACTATGTGCGGGTAGAGCGACCGCCAGG
>DAIDBB010000069.1 GCA_027310325.1 bacterium
AGTTTGTGTCGTCATCCAGGGAACTCGCCTCGAAAAGGGAGTTCAGGACCATCCTTACCCGGATAAAAGACTGCAATATCCTCATAACCTCAACGGGCATAGGCGGGCCTTCGGCCTCGATAGCCGTGGACGAGCTCGCCCAGCTCGGCGTAAGTTCGTTCATACGGGTCGGCACCACTGGCGCGATCCAGCCCCATATAGGCACAGGGGACTGCGTGATAACGACAGGGGCGGTCAGGCTTGACGGAGCGTCGACCCACTACGCCCCGATCGAATACCCGGCGGTGGCGCACCACGACCTCATTTCGGCGCTTATCGAAGGCGCTATAAAAGCGAAAGTCCCGTACCATGCGGGTGTAACTGCCTCATCCGACACCTTCTATCCAGGCGAGGAGAGGACCGACTCTTTCAGGAAATACGTCATTAAGGGGCTTAAGGGCACGAGGGAGGAATGGAAGCGGCTGAACGTCCTCAACTACGAGATGGAGTCCTCGACGGTCCTTACCCTTACGGCCTCGATGGGCCTAAAAGGCGGGTGCGTAACGGGTGTAGTAAACCGCGGCGGGACAGGCAGGATAACGGAAAAGGCCCTGAAGATCGGGACCGGGAACGCCGTAAAGACCGCTGTCTACGCCGTGGAACATCTGATTGAAAGCAAAGTCTATTAGGGTCAACCCTTCTTGAGCTTCAAAAAAAGCCAGTTCTCATCCTTCATATGGACGAGGGCGTAGAAGCCCGAGACCTTTTTGCCCTCAAGCCTAAAAACCACCTTATCCTTTTTCCACGATTCCAGCTCGTAGCTCCCCCTGTCCCATACCTCTACCTTGCCCGCTCCGTACTCCCCTTCGGGGATGACGCCCTTGAAGTCTATGTAATCGAGCGGGTGGTCGGGGACTGAAACCGCAAGCCTCCTCACCCCGGGGGTCTCCGGCAGCCCCTTCGGGACCGCCCAGCTCTTCAGCACCCCTTCGGCCTCGAGCCTGAAGTCGTAGTGAAGGTGCGTCGCCGCGTGTTTGTGTATAACGAAGCGGGGTCTTCTCGCCACATGGCCCTCCTCCGCCCTATTGACAGGCACTTATAACCTGTTATCTTAGCAATTATAGAACAAATGCCGTAAGGACGCCGCTTATTTCCCATGATTATCCTGAAATGGAGGTTTTCCCCGATGAACAGGCCATTGAAAGCGATACTGGCGGCGTTCATTCTGACCGCCCTTGCCGGGTGCGCCCCCGTCATATCAAAAGGCGTCCTTGAGACCGCCGACAGGAGCGTCAACTTCGCGGACATATTGAAAGACCCGCCAAAATACACCGGCAGGACCGTCGTCGTGGGCGGGGCGATAATAGACGCCAGAAACCTCGAAGACTGGACCGAGATAGAGGTCCTCCAGATGCCTCTGGGCTACAGACTAAAGCCCGTAAGGCCCGAGGAATCGGCCGGACGGTTCATCCTCGTCTTCAAGGGCTTCAAAGACCCGGCCATCTACGGCGCCGGAAAAAAGATCACGGCCGTCGGGAAGATCGAAGGCTTCAGGACCGGTTCGGTCGGCAAGATGACCTACAACTACCCGGTCATAAGCTCAACTGAAGACTATCTCTGGCAGATGGAATACGAGCCTTCGATAGGCATTGGAGTGGGCGTCGGCATTATACATGGTTTTTGAGGTTCTTCCCCTCTTTCAGCAAGGCCTTAAGCTTATCTTCCGGCAGCGGCCTGGAAAAGAAATACCCCTGCATAACGTTGCACCCGATCTTCCGGATGAAGTCGAGCTGTTCCGCGGTCTCGACACCCTCGGCAACGACCTCGAGCTTAAGGCTCTGCGCGAACCTGGTTATGGCAACGGCTATCGACACGTCATCCGAATTGCCGGGGACGTTCGATATGAATGAACGGTCGATCTTCAGGATATCTATCGGAAGCCTCTTCAAGTAGCTCAAAGACGAATAACCGACCCCGAAATCGTCTATCGAGAACCTTATCCCGCTTTCCTTCAGCTCCCGCATGGCGTTTATGATCTCCTCGGCGTTATGGATTATTACGCTTTCCGTAAGCTCGAACTCGAGGTAGCCAGGGGGAAGGCCCGTGTCTTTCAGTATCCTCGCGACCTTCTCAGGAAAACCGGGCTCCTTGAACTGGGACGGCGACAGGTTTACGGATACCGTAAGCCCGCCGAAGCCGGCGTCATGGAGCCTCTTATTGGCGGCGCAGGCGGTCTTGAGGACCCATTCGCCGACCTCGATTATCATCCCGCTATCCTCGGCGATCGGTATGAAGTCGGCGGGAGAGACGAGGCCCATCTCCGGGCTCAGCCAGCGTATGAGGGCCTCGACGCCCGTGACGAAGCCGGTCTTGAGGTCGCACTTCGGCTGGTAGTGCAGGATGAACTCCCCCTTTTCCAGGGCCTTTTGCATCATGCCTTCCATCCTGAAAAGTGTCGCCGCCTTTTCGTTCATCGCCGGGCTGTATATCCGGTACCCGTTCCTTCCCGCCTCCTTCGCCCTGTACATGGCCGTCCGGGAGTTTTTTATGAGGTCCGCGGCGTGCTCCCCGTCGGAAGGGTATATGCTTACGCCCACGGCGGCGGTCACGCGTACCTGCGTGCCGCGGGCGTTGAAGGGCCCGGAAATGGCCGAAAAG
>DAIDBB010000079.1 GCA_027310325.1 bacterium
GCCTTTTTTTTTAATCTGCTCTCCTCCCTCATCACGGCGGCCACAAGATAAGGGTCTGAGACCGCCGGGTCGGTCTCCTTCACAAGGTCGACGACCTGCAGAGGGAAACTGAGGGCAAGGACATCGGACGGCTTGCCGCACTCGCGGCCCCTGTCCCCTGAAAGGTAAAGGCTGTAGACCCTGAACGCGTTGTAGTAATCCCCGGACTTGAGGAACATCTGGGCGAGCTCGAATATCTCTTTAGGTTCGGACGAGTACTTTTTTGCTATGAAGTCGATCTCCCTGGACGCCATGGCGCCCAGGCCCATTATCAAAAGCTCCCTGGCCGCCAGGTAGTGGCCGTCCGCATAGACTTTAAGGAGGACGGCCGGCGTCTCGGTCGCATAGAGTTCGGTCGCGTTGTAGATGGACGGTCCGGCTTCATCGGCGGATGGAATAAACAGGGGCCCGGCGGGTCCGACGGCCCCTGAAGCGGCAAGGCCGTTCAACCGCTCCTCGGACAACCTGCAGTAATAGCTGTCGCCATACCCTTTGCAGAGCCTGCCGTAGAAGTCCGCCGCTTCCTCGACTCTACCGAGGTTCTCGGCGCTCCTTCCGCTCCAGTAGATGAACTTGCTCGCGTCACGGCATTCGTACCGGTCGTATGACGAAAAGAGACCCAGGGCGTCCTCGTATTTGCCGGCCCTGTAAGAGAGCCAGCCCATGTCCCAGAGCGCGTCAAGGGCGATCGATGAGGAAGGGCCGCCCCTGAACTCGTTCAGGACCCTGGTATAAAAAGAGGCCGACTTCCCGGGGTCCCTCGATTCGTAGAATTTTCCGGTAAAGAGAAGTACCCTGCCCAATTCCGCGCTTTTCGGGTATCGCCGGCCGATCCTTTTTCCGGCGTCAAGGAGCATATCGCCGTCACCCTGGCGGTACGCTATATGGGCACGGAGGTAAAGGGCGTCGAGCTCCATTTTCGCGCCTTTTCCATTGACGTAATCCCTCAGGGTCTTTTCAGCCTTTTCGTACCGTTTTAGCCTCGTGAGGGCTATGGCCTGCTTTATAACGGCCCTGTCGCGGTAAGGCCCTTCTTTTTTTCCTGAAAGCGCCGAAAACTCGGCTATGGCGTCCGCGTAGCGCGTGGCTGAAAAGAGCCTTCTGCCTCTCTCGAACCGCTCGCTGTCAGCAGGTTCGGGGATGTTTTCGCCCTCAGCCTTTATATCGTCGAGGAGCGCCCCGGCCTGGGTCGACGCCGGCAGGGCCGGATAATAAACGCGGACCGCCCTTGCCGCCCTGATCGCCGCGTCAAAGTCCTTGAGTTTAAAGGCGGCCCGGGCCGACCCGAGAAGGGCATCGGGGACAAGGGCGTTGCCGGGATGGTCGGAAATGAAGCGTTCGTACGCCTTTTTGGCCCCCTCGAAGTCGCCCTTCGCGTCGAGCACCCCCGCCTTCATGTAAAGGGACTCGGCCTTGAGGGCCGACCTGGGGAACCGTGTTATGAGGGAATCGAGCAGCGTTGCCGCGTCGTCGGGTTCGTCCTTCTTAAGGAGGGCCTGGGCCCGGTAAAAAAGGACATAATCGTCCAGGTGGGGCAGGCCCTCCGCGTCCCTGAAATAGGCCGGGTTGGGCTCGCCTTTTTCCATTGAATCGAGGCCGAGGAGGAACGACGCGCGCCCGTACCAGACGGTGCCCTGGAAATTTCGCCTTATTTTTTCAAGTTCCGGTACGGCCTTGTCCGCATGGCCGAGCTTCCTTGCTTCAATGGCCGCCTTAAGA
Source organism: bacterium (assembly GCA_027310325.1). Classification (GTDB taxonomy): domain Bacteria; phylum Desulfobacterota; class GWC2-55-46; order GWC2-55-46; family GWC2-55-46; genus JAKAIQ01. The sequence continues at coordinate 1,759 of DAIDBB010000079.1, forward strand.
CGCTCTTCCGGGTCGAAGTACGCATCCTTCACCTGGTCTTCCCGCTGGGTTGAAGCGTTGGTCCCGGGAGCAGGCCCCGCGGCCCTCCGGAGCGAACAGGATGAGATATCGAGCAGAAGAAATACCGAGGCTATAAGGGAAAAGAGGCGAATCCTCTTATAACATGCCGTAAAATAACGCATATTCTCACACGATTAATCTAAAAAAAGCCGATTCCCCTCAACTCTCGCGTATTATATCAGGTATCCGGCCACTTTAAAAGGGACAAAATCACCAACGGACCCTTGATTAAAGGTGTCTTTGATGTATAATCCATTTTTAATTACCCGGAGGGCCTGATTTCCAATGACTTTTTTCGCCCAGGACATACTCTCTGAGCCGCAGATAGCCTATTTTTCGATGGAAATAGGCTTCAGGAACGATATCCCAACCTATAGCGGAGGTCTCGGGGTGCTGGCCGGCGATACCATAAAATCGGCGGCCGACTTGAATCTTCCGATGGTCGCGGTAACGCTCCTTTACAGGAAGGGTTACTTCAGGCAGGTCCTTGACGCCGAGGGACGCCAGTCCGAATACCCCGATGAATGGCGGCCCTCGGAGCATCTTCTACTCCTCCCCCAGAAGATACACGTCAAGGTAGAGGGCCGCGACGTCGCGGTCCAGGTCTGGACGTATAACGTATCGAGCCAGACCGGAAGGTGGAACATCCCGGTTTTTTTTCTCGACACTTACCTCCCGGAGAACGCGCCGCAGGACAGGGAAATAACCGATTATCTCTACGGGGGCGACCTCCGTTACAGGCTCAAGCAGGAATTGGTCCTCGGGATAGGCGGGGTATTGATGCTCCGGGCCCTGGGCTTCATGATAAAGAAGTACCACATGAACGAGGGGCACGCCGGCCTTCTTGCGGTAGAGCTCCTTTCGAGGCATAAAAGGGACATAGAGTCGGTCTGGGACGAAAGCGAGATCTGGGACGTGGAGAAGGTAAGGGAGCTCTGCGTCTTCACTACCCATACGCCGATAGAGGCGGGGCACGACAAGTTCGACTACGACCTGGTGAGGGACGTCGTCGGCGAGATAATACCCATTGAAAAACTGAAGGACCTCGGCGGCAGGGACAGGCTCAACATGACGCTACTCGCCATGAACCTCAGCCAGTACATAAACGGGGTCGCCAAAAAGCACGGCGAGGTGTCGAAGATGCTCTTCCCAGGGTACAGGATAAGGGCGATAACGAACGGGGTCCACACGTTCACGTGGACGTGCGAGAGTTTCGCCGCGCTCTATGACAAATATCTCCCGGGATGGGCCAACGAGCCCGACCTTTTCGTGCGGGTCGATAAGATCCCCGAAAAAGAGGTCTGGGAGGCCCACATGGCCGCGAAGAAAAAGCTTGTCGATTATGTAAACGCGGCAACTGGCGCACGAATGGACTACGACACGCTTACAATAGGGTTCGCGCGCAGGGCCACCGCCTACAAGAGGGCGAACCTGCTCTTGTCCGACATCGAAAGGCTCAAAAAAATAGGCGCCGGCAAACTGCAGGTCATCTACGCGGGCAAGGCGCACCCGAGGGACCATGACGGCAAGAGGAACATCGAGGACATATTCAGGAAGATGAAGCTCCTTGGAGACTCGATAAAGATAGTCTACCTCCAGAACTACGACATGGACCTCGCCGCCAGGATGGTCTCGGGGGTGGACGTCTGGCTCAATAC
>DAIDBB010000085.1 GCA_027310325.1 bacterium
GAGATACACTTCGACCCCACGTTCGGCTTCAGCGTTTATACACTCGAAGAGGGCGTTAGGTTAGACGTCGGCATGGACGCCTTCGAGGAGAAACTCGCCTCTTTTGAAAAGGTCCTCAAGGCCCGGGGCGGGTCGCTTCAGGGCATCGAGGCGATGGACCTTAACAACAGTCATCAGGTAGTAGTCAGGTTCAGCGGGGACGTCATAAAGGAAGGCGGTGATAAGCATGGCAAAAAGGGATAACATCATCGTTGGTCTCGATATCGGAACGACGAAGATATGCGCCATAGTAGGCGAGAAGACCAGGGACGGGGTGGAGATAATAGGCATAGGGACGCACCCCTCGAAGGGCCTCCGTAAGGGCGTCGTCGTCAACATCGAAAGCACGGTCGAGTCGATAAAGCGCGCCGTCGAGGAGGCGGAGCTAATGGCCGGGTGCGAGGTAAACAGGGTCTACTGCGGGATAGCGGGCGGCCACATAAGGGCCTTTAACAGCCACGGCGTCATCGCCGTAAAGAACCGGGAGATAACGCAGGCCGACGTGGACAGGGTGATAGAGGCGGCGCAGGCCGTCGTCATACCCCCGGACCGCGAGGTGATACACGTCATACCCCAGGAGTACATCGTAGACGACCAGGAAGGCATACAGGAGCCGCTCGGCATGATAGGCATAAGGCTCGAGGTGAAGGTCCATATAGTGACCGCCGCGGTCACCTCGGCGCAGAACATAGTGAAGTGCGCCAACAAGGCGGGCCTCGACGTGGCGGACATCGCGCTCCAGCAGATAGCGAGCAGCGAGGCCGTCCTTAACCCGGACGAGAGGGAGATAGGGGTCGTGCTCGTGGACATCGGGGGAGGGACCACGGACATAGCCCTTTACCACGCCGGCACGATCAAATATACGACGGTAATCTCGCTCGGCGGGAACCAGGTCACGGGGGACATCTCGGTGGGGCTTCGCGCGCCGACGGGCGAGGCCGAGAAGATAAAAAAGGAAAAGGGATGCGCCATGGCCGCGATGGTCTCGAAGGACGAGAACATAGAAGTCATGTCCGTCGGGGCGAGCAAGGCAAGGACGGTTTCGAGGTATACGCTCTGCGAGATAATAGAGCCCCGGCTCGAGGAGATATTCGAGCTCGTCAAGCGCGAGATCATGAAGTCCGGCTACGAGAGCTTCATCTCATCAGGCGTGGTCCTCACCGGAGGCACCGCGGCGATGGAGGGGTTGCCGGAGCTGGCGGAGCAGGTATTTAATCTTCCCGTGAGAAGGGGGCTTCCGACGGGCATAACGGGCCTCGTTGACGTCGTGAAGGGCCCGATGTACTCAACGGGCGTAGGGCTCGTCCAGTACGGCGCAAAGCACCTGACGGGCACGCAGTTCCAGAGGGGGAGCGAAAATACTATCTTCAACAAGCTTACGAACAGGATGAAGGATTGGATGAAGGAATTCTTCTAGGTCCAAGCCGCTCAAAAAAGTTCAGAACGGGCTTCGGCCCCCCGTTCTTAAAAAAAATCGGATTTTTTTTCGCAAAAAATAGAAAAAAATATTTACATAAAAACACTAAATGATTATATTAAAATGAACCGGCCGCAAGAACCCAAGCAAGGAGGTCTCAAATGGTTATTGAGATGGATGACAGCTTTAACAGGGGGGCTAAATTAAAGGTCGTCGGCGTAGGCGGGTGCGGTGGAAATGCCGTAAATACCATGATCGAAAGCGGCCTTGAAGGCGTGGAGTTCGTGGCCGCGAATACCGACAGCCAGGCGCTCGAAAGGTCGAGGGCCCACGTGAAGGTCCAGCTTGGGGCCACACTTACGAAAGGTCTCGGGGCCGGCGCGAACCCGGATATGGGCAGGAACGCGGCCATCGAAAGCAAGGAGACGCTTACGGAGGCGCTTAAGGGCGCCGATATGGTCTTTATAACCGCGGGGATGGGGGGAGGTACGGGCACGGGCGCTGGCCCGATAGTCGCCGAGGCCGCGAAGCAGGCCGGGGCCCTGGTCGTTGCGGTAGTGACCAAGCCCTTTTCCTTCGAGGGCGCGAAAAAGATGCGTCAGGCCGAAGAAGGGCTTAAGAGGCTCAAGGAGGTCGTCGATACCGTCATAACCATCCCCAACCAGAGGCTTTTGTCCGTCGCGAACAAGAATACGTCATTAACGGACGCTTTCAGGAAGGCCGACGAGGTGCTTCTTCAGGCCGTAAAAGGCATCTCCGACGTGATAACCGTCTCCGGGCTCGTGAACGTGGACTTCGCCGACGTCAAGACGATAATGTCGGAGATGGGCCAGGCCCTAATGGGAAGCGGCGTTGCGAGGGGAGAGAACAGGGCCGCCGAGGCCGCAAGAAAGGCGATCTCCTCTCCGCTCCTCGAAGACGTCTCCATTAACGGCGCAAGAGGCGTCCTTATAAACATCACAGGCTCTTCCGACATGACCATCCACGACGTCAACGAGGCCTCTAGCCTCATACAGGAAGAGGCGCACGAGGACGCGCATATCATATTCGGCGCCGTGATAGACGACAACATGGGCGAGGAGGTCAGGGTGACGGTCATAGCCACCGGCTTCGGAAAGGCCAATGAAGCGCGCCTGCCCAAGGACGCGATAGCGCCGGCGATGATAATAGAAGACCTCGACGTGCCGACGGTCATAAGGAAGGAAAGGGGAGCGGCCGAGCTAAGGAACGGCGAGATACGCCGCCTCGGGAAACTCGGCGGCTACAACGTAGACGACGAGGACCTCTACGATACGCCGACGTTCCTGAGGAAGCAGGCGGATTAGTTTTTGGGCGGCCGGTTAATGCACAGGGGACTTTACCGCAAAATATCTATTTTTGAGACGGATCATGGAAGTCACGAAGAAGCGTCTTTTGAAGCCAAATAGAACAGGCAAACGAAAACCTGAAGCCATCGGGATTGAGGGCCATCGTAATCTTCATATTTTAGAAGAGTGCTATAAGCTATGGAAGGCATCAAAAGTATTATCGAGGCCCTTCAAGAAAAGAAGGTCGCGTATATAGTTATCGGAGGGATAGCGGCCATAACATATGGCGTGGCGAGAGGCACTTTTGACATCGATATCATAGTAAAACCTTCAAAGGCCAATCTACGTAGACTCTTATCAACCGTTAAAAGCCTCGATTACGCCAGAATCGAGATATATAAAAAGGGCAAATGGGTGCGCCTCGGGAATGCTGACGATTATCTCCCCAGGGTGTGGGATATTTTTAAGCACAAGGACGTCCGTTTTTCCGGTTCTAAAAGGGTCATGGATATGGATGTGAGTTTGGTATCAGAGCGGTATTATTCATCAAGAAAGCCAAATACCGCTTTAGTCGGGAGCGGCGGGGGTAAAGGGGGCTATAAATTTAGAGTCATACGAAAAGACGATCTCATAAAGATGAAGTTAAGCGCAGGCAGGCCGCAAGACCTAAAAGACGTTAGAGAATTAAAAAAACTGACTAAAGACGGATGAGTTGTGCGCAGATGTCGGTCGGTTAAACCCTGCCTGCGCATAACTAGCAGAAAATAGCGAAACAACCTCTCGCACGCTGAAAAAGGCCGCTAAAAGCGGCCTTTTTATTTTTTAGAGCGGTTCACCCCCACGCGCGTGGGGACAATACTGAAAAAGTCTTGATTTTACGGTATCCGGATCAGAAAAAGCCCTTCGAAGTCTGCGACCGGCCGTGCTGTCTGCCCCCAATTGCGGATACGATATCCCTGCTCATTATCGCTCGTATGAATCATCACACAACCTCCATCCCGGGCCTGCTCGCAAGCCTTGTCCCAAAGCCGGTCGCGCACCATGGCGGAAACCCGTCCTACAAATACGCCTGTTTTTGGCTCCAGAAACCACCGTGTCAGTTCGCCTCGCAAACCCGGCTGCACTCGCTCAAGAATCATGACCACCATCGTCACCCTCCGCTTCATCGGTTTCCACAGGTTGCATGCGCCCGCCTTCCACTTCTCCCTCCACCGGGTCCCACAAAAAGCCCGGAGCGGCGGCATCCTGCTCAAAGGGTCCATCATCGCTGGCCGCCGCTCCACGTTTTGGCAGCATTAAAGCCGACTGAATGTCAGGAATAATCTTTTCCAGGATTCGCGTTGCTACAAATTGATCGCGGCATGCCAGGCGTACCCGCCGCTCCAATCCATCCTTCCCTTCAGCCGCCCCGCTAAATGCCACCGGAATTGTGATGTCCGCCTTATAAAGATCGGCGACATCATACACGAACGACAGC
>DAIDBB010000143.1 GCA_027310325.1 bacterium
GTATTTTCCAGTATCTCCTTAAGCTCCGGGACTTCGTACTGTATGGGGGTTCTCCCGTGCTTCCTGTTTATGAAGTCATCTACCATGCCGCTCTGCAGCGGCCCGGGCCTGTAGAGGGCCACGGCGGCCACCATATCCTCGAACGTCTCAGGTTTCAATTTCCTCAAGAGCTCCTTAAGCCCCGAGCTTTCCAGCTGGAATATGCCGTTGGTATTTCCCGTTGCAACAAGCTTATAGGTGTCGCGGTCGTCAAGGGCGAGGTTGTCGATATCTATCCCCACGCCGCTATTCTTTTTAATCATCCTTATGGCCTTGTCTATAACAGTCAAGGTCTTAAGGCCGAGGAAATCGAACTTGACAAGACCTATCTTCTCGACGTCCTTCATCGGATACTGCGTGGTAATGATGTTTTCCTTCTGTCCCTTGTAAAGAGGCAGATACTCGATAAGGGGCCTCTTTGAGATGACTACCCCGGCGGCGTGCGTGGAAGCGTGCCTGGGAAGACCCTCGAGGGCCCTGGCAACGTCTATAAGCTCCTTTACCCGGTCGTCCTCCTGGGTCAATTTAAGCAGCCTCGGCTCCTGTTCCAGGGCCTCGTCTATCGTAATATTTATCTGGTTGGGGACTAGCTTTGCGATCCTGTCCACGTCGGCGTACGGCATATCGAGAGCCCTTCCGACGTCGCGTATGCATGCCTTTGCCTTCATCTGTCCGAAGGTTATTATCTGGGTGACGTTGTCCTCCCCGTACCTCTCGGTCACATACCTTATGACCTCGTCCCGCTTTTCGAAGCAGAAGTCTATGTCTATATCAGGGAGGCTTATCCTGTCCGGATTAAGGAACCTCTCGAAAAGGAGGTTGTATCTTATGGGGTCAAGGTTCGTTATCCCGAGCGAATAGGCCACGAGGCTTCCGGCCGCGGAGCCTCTTCCAGGGCCTACCGGGATGTCCCTGCTTCTCGCGTATTCGATAAAATCAGTGACGATAAGGAAGTACCCTGAAAACCCCATGCCCTTTATGACCTTGAGCTCTTTCTGGAGCCTCTCGTAGTAGTGCCACTTGAGGGAATCGAGGTCCTTTGCGTCGCGCATAGTGAGAAGCCTTTTCTCAAGCCCGGCCTTGGCCTTTGCCTCGATAAGGCTGTCGAGCGTTTCCCCTGGCGGCACCGGAAATTCCGGAAGGTGGTGTTCTCCGAGCTTCATCTCGAAGTTGCACCGCTCGGCTATCTCGATGGTATTCCTTATCGCTTCAGGGACGTCTTTGAACGATTCGATCATTTCAGCCGGGGATTTAACGTAGAACTCATCGGTCGAGAACTTAAGCCTGTTTGGCGAGTTAACGGTAGTGCCGGTCTGGATGCAAAGGAGTATGTCGTGGACCTTGGAGTCTTTTCTTTCGAGATAATGGCAATCGTTGGTGGCTACCACCGGTATGTCGAGCTTGCGGCCTATCTCCAGCAAAGCGGCGTTTACCTTCCTCTGCTCCTCGATCCCATTATGCTGGAGCTCAAGGAAAAAGCGCCTGTTCGGGAATATATCCTTGTATTCGGCGGCGGCCTTTATCGCCTGCTCCATCTGTCCCATGCTTATACAGTGCGAGACCTCTCCGTGGAGGCACGCGCTAAGCGCTATTAGCCCCTCGTTGGACTCGCGAAGGAGGTCCTTGTCTATCCTCGGCCTGTAATAGAAGCCTTCGATGTAGGCCCTGGATATAAGACTGCATAGGTTCTGATAGCCCTTGAAGTTCTTTACGAGGAGGACCAGGTGAAATGCCACCTCGCCCCTTGAAGGCGCCTTGTCCGTCCTCTTACCGGGCGCAACATAGACCTCGCACCCGATTATTGGCTTTATCCCCTTTGCCATGGCCTTCTGGTAGAACTCGACCGCACCGAAGAGGTTCCCGTGGTCGGTCATGGCGACCGCAGGCATCTTCTGCTTGATGGCCAGTTCGATAAGGGCCTCCGGCCTTATCGCGCCGTCAAGGAGGCTGTACTGGGTATGAAGGTGCAGATGCACGAAATTTGAATGCTGCATATGTATGGAAAGGTTAACATAATTCGTGATGATTTGGTAGCGGCGAATTGCGCCGCGGCAAATATCACATTTCGCGTTCGTTGATGCTTTCCGAAGGAGGTTGATGCCGGGAAGGGGCCGGATTATGACCGGCTTTTGGGTACCGCCCGCATGATATTAATATCCTTTTTGAGGGAGAGAGGCGTTTTCAAGCGCAATCGACGCAGTAGCCGTAGAGTTCGAGCTTATGGTTTATTACGGTAAAACCAAGTTTTTTGGCGGTCTCAAACTGGAGTTGCTCGATCTTCTGGTTCTGGAATTCGGCGATCTTCGAACACTTTATGCAGATGATGTGGTCATGATGCCCGTCCTCGGGGATATTCTCATACCTTGTCTGTCCGTCCCCGAACTGCCTTGCCACGGCGAGCCCGCACTCGGTCAGAAGCTTCATGGTCCTGTATACCGTCGCGTAACCGATATTGGGCGTCTTCCTTTTGACCTTCTTAAGGATCTCTTCAAGGCTTATATGCGTATTAGTCTTAAAAAAGACATCGACTATGAAGTCCCGCTGAGAGGTCGATTTCAGCCCCTTGGCCTCAAGATAGGATTTCAGTATATCCATCTTATTTGTATTTTTCATAGGCACCTGGTTTGCCGAAGAAAAAACCGAGGGAGCATGTCAATGGAGCGGGAGACGGGTCTCGAACCCGCGACCTCAACCTTGGCAAGGTTGCGCTCTACCAACTGAGCTACTCCCGCAAACGTCGAATGACAAGGCAACTTTCCAAAATTGTGATTGAAATTTCAATAAAGAAGGTCCCGATTTTATCATAATAGATTAGCCTGTCAAGGACTATTAGGCTTTGACCGGCAAATTTACGGTCATTAACAAAAATATCATATCATAATCAGGACAGCCAAATCCAGCCCATTGCTCTTCTTGAGCTTTTTTCACGGCTCATTTTATCGCCTGGATGGACACAGAATGCGTAAGGTAGAACCATCCGACGTACCAATAATATTTTAAAAATTCCACGGCAAATATAACGATGCCCCGGCCGAACCACAATCTTTTTTCATCGAAGATCGGGGATTTTACGCTATAGGTCCCGATGCTTATATCCGCCGGCATGACCTGCTTGAATATATAAAGGGCCCTCTTCATGTGATAGACGGATGTGATGAGGACCATGGACTTAAGACCCCTCTCCGCCATCAGTTTTCTTACCTCGAGGGCGTTTTCGAAGGTTGACCTCGAATTTTTCTCAAGTATGATACTATTCCGCTCAGGACCGCTTATCTGATTGAGGAATATCGAATCAAGGCCGGCGTCCTTATTCACCCCGCTTATTATAAGGATCCCCGCCGAACCCTTCCTTAACAGATTGAGCCCTTCGCGGGCCCTTCCCTTACCCCCTGTAAGGACGACGATGGCATCAGCTTTCGTAATTGTCTGGCCGAAGTTCTCGGTGTCACGCACGAAATTGACAAAAAGGTGCATGGCGTACCCTATTATAAGGATGAGTCCCGCAAGGATTATGTATCCGCGCTTTTTCATTCTCTACTTATTTAACTTTATTTGTCCGGTTAAATCCACCGCAAAAAGTCTCTTGCAATATCCGTAATCTTATGCTAAAAAAATAGGTTCATAAATTAAATGGAGGGAATATCATGTCGGCAACATGTGAAATATGCGGAAAAGGCCCAAGCTTCGGGAACAACGTGAGCCATGCGCATAATAAGACCAAAAGAAGATGGAACCCGAACCTTCAAAAAGTTCGCGCGGTCCTCAAGGGCAGGATAAAAAGGGTGATGGTCTGCACCAGATGCATACGTTCGGGCGCTGTTACAAAGGCCGCCTGAGATACCTGAGATATTCGAAGCTCCTTCCCCCTGCCGGCCCTCGCCGGGCCGTCAGGCGGTTCGCTTCGCAGTAACGTTCAATCGGCCAGGACCGCTATTGCGTCTATCTCTATTTCAACTCCTTTCGGAAGGGCGTTTACCCCGACTGTGGCCCTTGCCGGATAGGGCGGGCCGAAAAACTCCCCATAGACAGCGTTCATCTCGCCGAACTTCCCCAGGTCTTTAAGGAATACCGTCGTCTTAACGACATTATCGAAACCACCTCCCGCCTCTTCAAGCACCATCTTGAGGTTCGTGAGCACCTGCCTTGTCTGTTCGGCTATCCCGCCTGAAACGACGCCCCCGGTCAAGGGATCGATGGGTATCTGGCCGGACAGGAATACCATGCCTTTTGCCATGACGGCCTGCGAATACGGCCCTATTGCCTTGGGGGCCTTGTCTGTCCTCAACTCCTTCTTTGACACGGACTCCTCCTTACTTTAAGGATTAGAGAATAGTTTCGTGTTCGCTTTCCTTCGAGAAGTCCTTCTTTACACGTTCGACCTTGAGGACCTTCTTGATCTTCTGAAGCGACTTTATGATCGATTTAAGATGGGCCAGGTCCACCACCTCGACTTCAAAGGTGCATACAGCCTTATTTTCATTATTGGTCTTTATCTCGGCGCTAGAGATGTTCGCATCCGCCGCCTTTATCGCGTTTGACATCTCGGCAAGAAGCCCCTTCTCGTTTTTCGATATGACCTGGATCTTAACCGGCCTTGAGGCCCTGGCTTTCTTGTCCCATTCAACCTCGATCATTCTGTCCTTGTCAATATTAAGGAGGTTCGGGCAGCCCGCCGCGTGGATGGCGACACCCTGGCCATGCGTTATGAAGCCCCTTATCTCGTCGCCGGGAAGCGGGTTGCAGCATTTGGCAAACCTTACCATGACGTCCTCAACCCCCCTCACGATCACCGCGCTCGCCCCTTTCTCGTCCTTGGCGGAGCCGGGCTTGAACTTGTCGAACATCTTGAGTAATGAAAACTTCTGCCTGGGTTCGATCTTGCCCTGGGGAAGGATCTTCCCGAGCAGCTGCAATACCGATATCTTCCCGTAACCTATGCTTGCAAGGAGGCTGTCTATCCCCTGGATTCCGAAACTGTCCCTGGCTATCCTCTCGAGGTCGCCCGACTTAAGGAGTTTTGCGAACTCAAGCCCGTGCTTCTCGAACTCCTTTTCGCATATCTCCCTGCCGAGGGCTACGCTCTTTGTCCTCTCCTCGGTCTTGATCCAGTGCCTTATCCTTGTCTTTGCCCTTGAGCTTATGACGAACTTGAGCCAGTCCTTGCTCGGGTGATGGCCCTGGGACGTGATTATCTCAACAACGTCGCCGTTTTTGAGCTGGTACTTCAATGGGACCATCTTGCCGTTGACCTTTGCCCCTGAGCACTTATTGCCTATATCCGTATGTATGGCATACGCGAAGTCCACGGGGGTGGCCCCGGTGGGGAACTCTTTCACGTCCCCTTTCGGAGTAAACACAAAGACCTCGGCGGGAAAAAGGTCGACCTTCAGGGACTCCAGGAACTCGTCCGAATCCCTCAAGTCCCTCTGCCATTCGAGGAGCTGACGGAGCCAGGCGAAGCTTTTCTCGTCCTTGCGGTCGAAGATCTTGCCCTCCTTGTATTTCCAGTGCGCGGCTATGCCGTACTCGGCCACCCTGTGCATCTCCTCGGTCCTTATCTGAACCTCCATCCTCACACCGTAAGGGCCGACGACGGTCGTGTGGAGCGACTGGTACATGTTCGCCTTGGGTATGGCGATATAGTCCTTGAACCTTCCGGGCACGGGTTTCCACATCGAATGTATTATGCCCAGGACCTCGTAACAGTCCTTTACGGTCTTGACGATGACCCTGAAGGCGATTATGTCGTAGATGTTCTCGAACTCGACGTCCTGGTCGACCATCTTCTTATAGATGCTGTAAAGCTGTTTGGGCCTGCCGGCCACCTCGCCCTCGATCGAGTGCTCATTGAGCTTCTCCTCGATCATGCCCCTCACTTCCTTTATATAGTTCTCCCTGAAGTCCTTTTCCTTCTCCACGCGGTCCCTGAGCCATGTGTATCTTTCGGGCTCAAGGTACATGAACGCGAGGTCTTCAAGCTCGGTCTTTATCCACCCTATACCGAGCCTGTTCGCCAGCGGCGCGTATATATCCAGGGTCTCCTTCGCTATCTTCCTCTGCTTGGCGGGGTCGTGGGCGCCGAGGGTCCTCATGTTATGAAGCCTGTCGGCAAGCTTTATAAGGAGTATCCTTATGTCCTTGCCCATGGCCAGTATCATCTTCCGGAAATTCTCGGCCTCGTGGTCCTCTTTCTTGTCAAACGTGATGCGGCTTAGCTTCGTAAGGCCGTCAACGAGCTGGGCTATCTCGGGACCGAAAAGGTCCTCTATCCTTTCAAGCGTCGTATGCGTGTCTTCGACGGTGTCGTGAAGGAGCCCTGTGGCGATGGCCTGGGTGTCCATCTTCAATGCCGTGAGTATATTCGCCACTTCCAGGGGGTGATCAAGATAAGGTTCTCCCGAAAGGCGGGTCTGCCCCTGGTGTACCATGCCGGAAAAGACGTACGCCTTCTTGATAATATCCATGTCGGCCGACGGGTTGTAAGCCGCGGCTTTCTCGAGTATTTCCTCCAATCTGACCATATGCTATCAATTTAACGCAAAAACCGCACTATTTCAATAGCTCAAATTACGGGAAATATTAACGTTTTTAAACTGCAAGACCGCCGCTAAAATGGTATTTTTTTTATTGTAAAAAAAAGATTTTTCGAGCACTTGTCACACGGGTCCGCAGCAGGCGTTTATCTTGCTTTATTGCCCCCATTTTGGTATAGTAAATAATTGTAGATACCGGATCATGGATTATGTCCCGTTAGCCGTATAATCTAGGCGGGCGCTCGGGGCGGAAGGATAAAAAGCGGGCTTAATTCAAAGCGATGCGCCTTTTAAAACTTTCTCTGTTAATAGCGGCTGGACTTATCGCGGCTGGGTTCGGTTCGTATTACTATTTCACGCGGGATCTCCCTTCCCTCAACACCCTGCAGGACTATCAACCCAACCTTGTCTCACAGGTTTACTCCCAGGACAACAGGATAATCGGCGAGTTTTACCTGGAGCGGAGGGTTGTAGTCCCGATCAACAAGATGCCGAAGCACCTCATAAACGCCTTTCTTGCCGCTGAAGACACCAAGTTCTTTGAGCACGAGGGGATAAGCTACACC
>DAIDBB010000154.1 GCA_027310325.1 bacterium
TATCCTCGGCTCCGCGGCCACGTTCGCGGCAAGCGTATTCCTCGCGGTCCGTGTCTATCAGTACGGGCCCATGGTTGCCGGGAATAACTTCTTCTTCGTGGACGCCCTAAACGTCTATCTCGCCGTCGTTACGGCCTTCGTATCTATGACGACCGCGGTCTTTAGCCGCAGGTACATGAGGCACGAGCGCGAGAACGGCAGGGTCGGACGGGCGGGCATGAGGTTTTACCACGCCATGTTCCAGCTTTTCATATTCGCGATGCTCCTTGCGCTCCTTACGAATAATGTAGGCGTCCTCTGGATTTCGATGGAGCTCGCGACCCTCGCGACGGTCCTGCTCGTCTCCCTCTACAGGACCCCCTCTGCGGTCGAGGCGGCGTGGAAGTACTTCATACTTTGCGGAGTCGGAATAGCGCAGGCGCTTTTCGGGACCGTTCTACTTTACTTCGCCGCGGAACGCGTCTTCGGCGAAGGGTCGGCCGGGCTCCTCTGGACCAACCTCAACCAATCGGTCTGGAGCCTCGAGCCTACGGTGCTTACGCTTGCCTTCGTATTTTTCATGGTCGGGTACGGCACGAAGGTCGGGCTTGTGCCGCTCCACAACTGGCTTCCCGACGCTCACAGCGAGGGGCCGACACCCATCTCCGCCGTGCTCTCGGGGCTTCTCCTTAATGTCGCGCTATACGCGCTCCTTCGCTGCAAGGTCTTAGTCGACGGGGCGACCGGCAGCCACAAGGCCGGGCATATGATGATGGCCTTCGGCCTCATATCGATACTCGTATCCGCCTTTTCGCTTCTCCGGCAGAAGGACATAAAGAGGATGTTCGCCCACTCCTCGATAGAGCACATGGGCATAGCGACCTTCGCCTTCGGCCTCGGCGGGCCGGTTGCGACCTTCGGCGGGCTCCTCCACATGCTCGTCCACTCGCTCACCAAGTCGTCGATATTCTTTGCCGCGGGCCACGCCTCACAGATGCATGGCACACAGGATATCTCCGGGATAAAGGGGCTTATACGCGGAAACCCCCTGGCCGGTTGGGGCCTTATGCTCGGCTGTGTCGCCATAGCCGGCTTGCCGCCCTTCGGGGTCTTTACGAGCGAGTTCCTGATACTAACGGCCACGATCAAGAACGCCCCGTTCCTTACGCCCGTTTTCCTCCTGGGTATCGCCGTTGCCTTCGCGGCGCTTTTTGGCAAAGTCATGCCCATGGCCTTCGGCCATATACCCGCAAACCAGAGGAGGCTAAGGCTGACGCATTTCCCTGTAGTCGTCCATATGGCCCTCGTGCTCCTTTTGGGGCTTTACCTGCCCGGGTTCCTGAGCACGTGGTTCCATACTGCTGTGGGGCTTTTGAAATGAGAAAGATCCTCGAGATAATCGCTGATCTTACGCCTGATGTAACTCAGAGCGGCGCCGAGGCCTACATCGTGCCTCGGGACAAGTTCAACGCCGCCGCGAAGGCCCTTAAAAACGAAGGCGTTAGGCTCGCGGCCGAGTGGGCATCCGACGATACTCCATTTGGCGAGGGCTTCAGCGTCTACGCCGCCTATAGCGCTCCGAAGGGCTATCTTGTAATAAGGTCGAAGGTACCCCTTGAAGACCAGACCTTCCCGAGCATAGTCAAAAAGTTTACTGCGGCAAGAAGGTTCGAGCGTCAGATACACAGCCTTATGGGCCTTACCCCGATAAATAACCCGGATCTGCGCCCCTGGATAAAGCACGAGGACTGGCCCGCCGGGGCCTGTCCGCTGAGGAAGACCTTCGACGCGAGGGAAAAACTCCCCAGGGTGGAGGGCAGTTACGGTTGGGCGCGCGCCGAGGGGGAGGGCGTCTACGAGATAGCCGTCGGTCCGGTCCACGCGGGCGTCATCGAACCCGGGCACTTCAGGTTTCAGTCCGTCGGCGAGGACATAATCAACCTCGAGACGCGCTTCGGCTACGTCCACAAAGGTATAGAAAAGAGGTTCGAGGAGATGTCGTGGATAGAAGCCTCGCGCCTTGCGGGAAGGGTCTCCGGGGACT
The DNA here is from genome assembly GCA_027310325.1 of bacterium. GTDB lineage: Bacteria > Desulfobacterota > GWC2-55-46 > GWC2-55-46 > GWC2-55-46 > JAKAIQ01. The sequence goes on from DAIDBB010000154.1 coordinate 2,024, forward strand.
CGACCGTGGCCCATCAGCTCGCGTACTGCAGGGCCGTGGAAGCCGCCGCGGGGATAAGAGTGCCGGAAAGGGCGCACTGGATCCGGGCGTTAATGGTAGAGATCGAGCGTTTAGCCAACCACCTGAACGACATCGGCGCAATAAGTAACGACACCGCTTTTTCGTTCCTCCTCTACCAGTTCTCGATCCTCCGGGAAAAAGTCCTCAGGGCCTCTTTCGAGGCGTTCGGCCACAGGCTAATGATGGATAGGATAGTCCCCGGCGGCGTCAACTCGGACCTTGATGGAAGGGCCGCAAAGGCGATACTCGAAACGATAGATAACGTATCCGTGGAGTTCGAGAGGCTCGTAAGGATATACGAGGAGAACCCTTCCGTAGAGGACAGGGTCTTCGGCACGGGGGTCCTCACCCCGGAAACGGCAACAGAGATAGGGGCCGTCGGGTTTGTGGCCAGGTCAAGCGGCGTGCGAATGGACTGCCGCGTCGACGCCCCCTTTCCGCCATATAACAGGTTAAGCCCCAGGGTAACGGTACTCAGCTCGGGGGACGTCCACGCCCGCACCTGGGTAAGGATAGAGGAGGCGCGGGAGTCGATGAGGCTTGTAAGGGGGATACTCGAAGGGATGCCCGCGGGGCCGGTCTCGGTGTCCTTCAGCGCCTTAGAGGCCTGCAGCTCCGGTTTTTCCGCTGTCGAAGGGTGGAGGGGGGAGATAATCTACTGGGTCCAGGCAGGCCCTGATGGAAGTATAAACCGCTGCATGGTCAGGGACCCTTCGAGCGTAAACTGGCTTTCGATAGAGCGCGCGATAAAAGGAAATATCGTCCCGGATTTCCCGCTCTGCAACAAGAGCTTCAACCAGTCCTATTCGGGAAATGACCTTTAAAGGGATTTAGCCATGTTAAGGATACTAAGCCAGATACTTAGGACAGGGGTCGTGACCGAGCCGCTCCCCCCTGCAGAGGAATCGAGGATAACGGTAGCGGGGGCTGGCCTCGAAGAAGAGGTGACGCGGCGCTTTAAAAGGTCGGTTACGGTAAGGTACGTCGATGCCGGGTCGTGCAACGCCTGCGAGCTTGAGGCCTCGGCGATGAATAACCCCGTCTACGACTGCGAGCGGTTCGGCATACACCTTTCCGCGTCGCCGAGGTTCGCCGACATCCTTCTTGTCTCTGGGCCGGTAGCGAGGAACATGGAGGTAGCGCTCAAGAGGACCTACGCGGCCATGCCCGAGCCGAAGCTGGTAGTAGCCGTCGGGGATTGCGGTTACAACGGGGGGATATTCGGGTGCAGTTACGCCTCCCTCGGGAGCGTCGGCAACGTCATACCCGTCGATGTCTATGTCCACGGTTGTCCCCCAAGGCCGTCAGATATCATTAACGGTATACTCAAGGCAGTAAGAAGGGACCTTTAGCGCCCAATCATTGGGTTTGTACCGCCGGACGCCGTATCTTGCAAATTTTTCACCCGGTGCTATTCTCTTCATTAAAAACCGCGATAAAAAACAAGGAAAGGCCGGCCCATGGACCGGATGAAAGACGAGCTGGAAGATGCGCCGCTCGCTGAAGCGAAGACCGGCCGCAAGGAATACAAGGAATACCTGATAGAGGTTACAGTATTCCTTATCCTCATCGTGCCGTCGATGCTCATTCCCTTCTTTGCGCTGAAGGAAGCGGCGGTTAGCTTTCTCCTTGTCGCTTCTTCGGCGATCGTCCGGGACACGGGCCTCATGTGCCTCGTGCTTTTTTTCGCCTGGCGTAACGGCGAGCCTTTCGGCCTTTTCGGCTGGACGAAAAAAAACCTGTGGCAGGACATATCGATAGGCGTACTCCTTTTCATCCCCTTTACCGGAGGGATAGGTTACCTGGAAGGGGCGCTCCGGCGAGCGGGGCTTTCGGCCCCCGCGGGGGTCCCGAAGTTCCTCCAGCCGTCAGGCAAGGCCGAGACCCTCCTTGCGCTTGCGCTCGTTACGATTGTGGCCATCGCCGAGGAGGGCATATTCAGGGGGTACCTGATAAGGCGTTTCAATTCGATAACGGGAAGCGTACCGGCGGCGATTGTCATATCATCCGCGGTATTCTCGCTCGGCCACGGATACGAGGGCGGGGCCGGGCTTGTGACGGTGGCGGTCACGGGGGCGGTCCTTGCCATTATCTATCTCTGGCGGAAAAGCCTTACCGCCCCGATAGTGTTGCATTTTTTGCAGGATTTTGTTAGCATCGTGGTCTCGCGTATTTTCTAATGAACTGGATCCAGGGCCTGTTCCCGTAACCGTTGTCAATAAATATGATAGTCCGTTAAATCGCGCCGTTTTCTAAATACGGGATTTTTTATACGAAGTAAGTGATTACTCACTTAAGGAACAACTTCTGATTAATTCAGTGGTCTGTCATTGCGAGCGAAGCGAAGCAATCCTTTTTTTTAGATAAATCAAATATTTAGAGATTGCTTCGTCGCTACGCTCCTCGCAATGACCGCAAAATATAATAATTAATCAGAGCTTCCTCCCGCGCGCGAAAAAATTAAAAAAGGACGCAAAAACGCATGATACCGATTGGATCAGGCCAGACCGTTCGAGCTCTTAAGAAGACCGTCCCGATTTTCCTCATGTTGCTTGTAATGGCCGCCTCGTGCGCCAGAGAGAAAAAAGCGCCGCAAAGGCCCGCCGCTCCGGTAACGGTGGCAACGGCGGTAAAAAAAGACGTCCCCGTGGAGCTTAATGAGATCGGCAGCGTCGAGGCCACCTCTACCATCTCGGTAAGATCGCAGGTAAACGGAGAGCTGAAAGAGGTCCATTTTCAGGAAGGCCAGTTTGTAAAGAAAGGGGACCTCCTCTTTGTAATAGACCCTCTGCCCTATGAGGCGGCCCTCCGTGAGGCCGAGGCCGTCCTTGCGAGGGACTCCGCCCAGCTCGATACCGCCAGGAAGGACTATGAGCGCGCCTCCGAGCTCATAAAGGGCGGCTACGTCACCCGGCAGCAGTTCGACCAGGCGAAGAACACCGCGAGCGCGCTCGAGGCCTCGGTCAGGGGAGACCAGGCGGCGGTCAAGACCGCGCGCCTGAACCTCGACTACTGCTACATCCATTCCCCGGTCGACGGAAGGACCGGGAGAATCCTCATGAACAGGGGTAACGTCATAAAGGCCAACGACGACAAGCCCATGCTCGTCATCTACCGGGTACGCCCCATATACGTAAGCTTCTCGGTCCCCGAAAAATATCTGGCCGGCATAAAAAGGTTTTCGAAGGAAAGGAAGCTCGAGGTCACCGCCTCTGTGCCGCCTCCGGCGAGCGGGCCGCTTGCGGGCGTCGGCGGGGAGGAGTCCAGGGGGGTCCTGACGTTTATCGATAACTCGGTCGACACCGCGACCGGCACGATAATGCTCAAAGGCACTTTTGAAAACAGGGACGACCTCCTCTGGCCCGGCCAGTTCGTAAATACGGTCCTTAAGCTATACGTCCGGAAAGGCGCGGTGGTGGTGCCGGCACGCGCCGTACAGACCGGGCAGAAGGGCCAGTACCTCTTCGTCATAAAGTCCGACGATACCGCGGAGGAGCGCGGCATAGTGACCGGCATATCCTTCGGGCCCGAGACCGCAAGCCAGACGGTCATTGAAAAGGGCGTGGACGCGGGCGAGACCGTCGTGACGGACGGTCAGCTTCAGCTTACGTCCGGCGTGAAGGTGGAGATAGTCGGCAGAATCGACGCAACCGCCGCGGGTAAGCCCCCCGAGCGTGCGGCCGGCGTCTCGGGCACCGCGAAAGAGGCCCCGCCGAAGGCCGGGAAAGCGGGTATTAAGGGCGGGAAAACCCGTTGAGACGGCCTTTATAAAAAGGTCCTCTCAAACCCTCTCCAAAAATTCTTGGTTCCTGATTAAACCCCTGCTGTTCGGGTCTTATCGGGAAGACCGATCTTAAAGGGTCCGATGAACATCTCTGAAATCTATATACGAAGGCCCGTCATGACGACGCTCCTCATGCTGTCGTTCCTGCTCGTCGGCATCGTTGGATACAGGCTCCTTCCGGTAAGCGACCTGCCCAACGTCGATTTCCCGACGATACTGGTGACGGCAAGCCTTCCGGGAGCGAACCCGGATACCATGGCGTCCGCCGTCGCCACCCCTCTCGAGCGCCAGTTTTCGACCATAGCGGGCCTCGATTCCCTGACGTCCACGAGCGCGCTCGGCACCACGCAGATAACGCTCCAGTTCAACCTTTCGAGGAACATAGACGCCGCGGCGCAGGACGTCCAGGCGATGATAGCCAAGGCGGCCCCGCTCCTGCCGCCCAACATGCCCACCCCGCCCACGTACCAGAAGGTCAACCCGGCCGACCAGCCGGTCATTTATATTGCGATGAGCTCGGAAACGCTCCCCCTTTCGGCCGTAAATGATTATATCGATACGTTCATATCCCCGCGCATATCGACCCTTCCCGGGGTGGCGCAGGTCCAGGTCTTCGGCTCCCAGAAGTACGCCGTAAGGATACAGGTAGACCCGAAGGCCCTGGCCTCCCGGCGCATAGGGCTCGATACCGTCGCTTCGGCCATCGGGAGCGGCAACGTGAACCTGCCGACGGGCTCCCTCGACGGCACACACAAGGCCTTCGTGATAAATACGAAAGGCCAGCTCATTAACGCAGGGTCCTACGAGCCCCTCATAGTGGCCTACCGTAACGGGAGCCCGGTGCGGGTCAAGGACATCGGAAGGGCGGTGGACAGCGTCGAGAACGACAGGGTCGGCGGCTGGCACAATACTACGAGGGCCATCGTGCTCGCCGTACAGAGGCAGCCGGGCACAAACACGATAGAGGTCGTGGACGAGGTAAGGACGCTCCTGCCGCAGTTCAGGGCGCAGCTCCCGGCTTCCGTGGACCTGACGGTCCTTTACGACCGGTCCGCGTCGATACGCGACTCGGTCTCGGACGTCAAGTTCACGCTTGTCCTCGCCATAGGCCTCGTCGTCATGGTCATATTCCTTTTCTTGAGGAACATTTCCTCGACCGTCATCCCCTCGCTGGCGCTCCCGATGTCCATCATAGGCACTTTTTTCATCATGTACCTCCTCGGCTACTCTATCGACAACTTTTCGCTGATGGCCCTTATACTCTCGGTCGGCTTTGTCGTGGACGACGCCATAGTCATGCTCGAAAATATCGTCCGCCACGTCGAAAAGGGCGAGCGGGTGATGGAGGCCGCGCTTTCGGGGTCGAGGGAGATAGGATTTACGATACTGTCGATGACGCTGTCCCTCGTGGCCGTCTTTATCCCTGTCTTCTTCATGGGCGGGATACTGGGCCGCCTCCTCCATGAGTTCGCGGTCACGATAGCGACGGCCGTCCTGGTCTCCGGTTTCGTATCGCTCAGCCTTACGCCCATGCTCTGCAGCCGGTTCCTGAGGGAGGAGAGGGGAAAGCAGGGCGCCCTTTACAGGTTCCTTGAATCGGGCTTTGACGTCATGCTCAAGTTCTATGAATATACCTTGAAGTTCGTCATCCGCCACAGGCGCTCGACCATGGCAGTCTTTTTTCTCATTATCGGCGCGACCGTCTACCTCTTCATGAAGGTGCCGAAGGGGTTCCTGCCGTCCGAGGACACCGGCGCGATATTCTCCTTTACCGAGGCCCAGGAAGGTATCTCGTTCAAGGACATGGTCAGGCACCAGGAGGCGCTGGCCTCGATCGTCAGGCAGGACCCGAACGTCGAGGGCTACATGTCCTTCGTCGGCCCGAGCACCATAAGCCCGGCCAATAACACGGGCATCATCTTTCTACAGTTGAAGCCCCGCACGGAAAGGCGCGTTACCCCGGAGCAGATCATAGAGGAGATGCGCCCGAGGTTCACGAAGGTGCCCGGGATACGCATATTCATGCAGAACCTCCCGCCGATACGCATAGGCGGGCAGCTTACGAAGAGCCAGTACCAGTTCATACTTCAGAGCCCGGATTCAGGCCTTCTTTACAGGACGACGCCGGCCTTTGAGGCCGAGATGAAAAAGCTCCCGGCGCTCCAGGACGTCACAAGCAACCTCCTCATCAGGAACCCGCAGATCGACGTCACCATAAACAGGGACCAGGCCTCGGCCCTCGGCGTTACCGCGGGCGCCATCGAGGACGCCCTCGAAAGCGCATATTCCTCCCGGCAGGTCTCGACGATCTTCGCCCCAAATAACCAGTACCAGGTGATACTCGAGCTTGAAAAGAACTACCAGACGGACCCGGACGCGCTTTCCATGCTCTACGTCAAGACTTCCGGGGGCGCTCTCACCCCGCTTTATTCCGTCGCGAAGCTCGAAAGGGGGGTGGCCCCTATCACCATAAACCATCTCGGCCAGCTCCCGGCCGTTACGATCTCGTTTAACCTTAAGCCCGGGGCGTCCATCGGAGACGCGGTCGCCCAGATCCAGAACCTCACCCGCACCGCCCTTCCGGCCACAATAAGCACCGGTTTCCTCGGAGCGGCGCAGGCGTTTCAGTCGTCCTTCAGAGGACTGTGGGTGCTCCTTATACTGGCGGTCCTCGTCATCTACATAGTCCTCGGCATACTCTATGAAAGCTTCATACACCCGCTTACGGTCCTCTCGGGGCTCCCGTCGGCGGCGGTCGGCGCGCTCGCCACCCTCATGCTTTTTCACAAGGACCTCGATATCTACGCCATGGTCGGCGTCATAATGCTCATAGGCATAGTAAAGAAGAACGCGATCCTGATGATAGACTTCGCCATCGAGGCCGAGAAGACGGAGGGCAAGACCCCGGAGGAGGCCATATACCAGGGCTGCCTTATAAGGTTCAGGCCCATAATGATGACAACGATGGCGGCCCTCGTGGGCACCCTTCCGATCGCGCTCGGTTTCGGCGCGGGGGCCGAGGCAAGGAGGCCGCTCGGGCTTGCGGTCGTCGGGGGCCTCATCCTCTCCCAGACCATAACGCTTTATATAACCCCGGTCATCTATACCTATCTTGACGCGTTCCAGAGGATGATAACCGGCGCAAAAGAGAAAAAGGAACAGGCCTGAACGCGGTCTTTCCAGGAGAGTTTCATCCGTACGCCCCCTTGCGTCCGGGATTTGTCTTTATTTTCAGGGTATTGGAAGCGCGCCCCGAACGGCCAGAAACGTTTTTCTTTACAAGGCCCGTGAATATACGGTAATATAACAGATACCCCCTTAATCCAGCTTGGGACAGGAGTGAAGATGGACTACAGGAACAGTAAGCTCATAGAGATCCTCATGGTTGAAGATAATCCCGCTGACGCGCGCCTCACGAAGGAGGCCTTCAAGGACGCCAAGGTCTTAAATAACATGCACGTTGTGGCGGATGGCGAAGAAGCCATGCTCTTTTTGAAGAAGGCGGGGAAGTACAACGAATCCCCGCGGCCCGACCTCATATTGCTCGACCTTAACCTTCCCAAAAAAGACGGCAGGGAGGTGCTGGCCGAGATAAAAGATGACCCTGAGCTGAAGCGCATCCCCGTGGTCATTCTTACCACGTCCGAAGACGAGAAGGACATATACAGGGCATATGACCTCCATGCCAACGCCTATGTGAAAAAGCCGGTGGATCTCGACCAGTTCATGAAGATAGTCGAGGCCGTGGAGGATTTCTGGCTTTCCGTAGTAAGGCTGCCATCCAAGTAACCCCGTACAGGGAAACCGGGGCCCCCATGGAATCGGATTATGTTCGATGAGCCGATAAAGATCCTACTTGTCGACGACAATCTCGCCGACGCCCGCCTCGTAAAGGAGATGCTCTCGGAAGCCGAATCGTTCCATTTCACGGTCGAGTACGCGGAGAGGATCGAAGACGCTCTAAAGGCGGTTGCCAAAAACACCTTCGACGTGGTGCTCCTTGACCTGAACCTGCCGGACAGCCAGGGGCTCAATACATTTCTCAGGCTGTACGAGAAGGCGCCGTGGCTGCCGATAGTCGTCCTTACGGGGCTTTCGGACGAGACGATGGCCGCGAACGCCGTCCGGGAGGGCGCCCAGGATTACCTCGTGAAGGGGCAGGCCGACGGAAACATCATAGTCCGCGCGATGCGCTTCGCCATCGAGAGGCGCAGACAAACCATAGCCAAAGGCACAAGGCCGCGGCAGGCTGAAAGCCCCGACGGCAGAAACCCCAGGCTAATAGGCTCGAGCGCGGCCCTTAAAGAGGTCGAGGAGTTCATCGAAACGGTTTCCAAGACCTCTAACACCTCTGTCCTCATCCACGGCGAGACAGGCACCGGAAAGGGCCTTGTGGCGAATGCCATACACTTCTCGAGCAGCCGCAGCGCCGGCCCGTTCATAGAACTTAACTGCAGCGCCATCCCCGACACCCTCCTCGAAACCGAGATGTTCGGCTACGAGAAAGGCGCGTTCACGGACGCCAAGCAGGGCAAAAAGGGGCTCTTTGAGCTCGCCGACGGAGGGACGGTTTTCCTCGACGAGATTGGGGACATGGACATGAAGATCCAGCCCAAGCTCCTCAAGTTCCTTGAGAACCGCAACTTCCGCAAGGTGGGCGGGACCATGGACATAAAGGTCGACCTCCGGGTGATAGCGGCCACGAACAAGGACCTCGATTCGCTCGTAAAGGAAAAGAGGTTCAGGGAAGGCCTCTACTACAGGCTGAAGGTCATGGTAATAACCCTTCCGCCGCTCCGCGAAAGGAAGGAGGACATAATCCCTCTGGCCGAATACTTCATAAACGCCTACCGCGAGTCGTCCGGAGAG
>DAIDBB010000171.1 GCA_027310325.1 bacterium
CTAGAATCCTTTTCATTGGTCTAACCTCCTCAGGAATTTATTCCCGAGGCTTACAAAAGCAAATACGGTGCCAAACGGCAAGTGGCTTATTTTTCTATATATTTTAAAAAGCGCTTCCCGGAATCATAGACGTTTTGGTGCAAGGGCCGCAATTTTAGTCAGTCGCCCCGTTTGACACGCCCCGTTTCCCGACTATACTTTAACATCAAGAAAACTTTCCCCTAAGGCCTAAAACTCATGGAACCAAAAGGAGATGCGCATGAATAGAATAAAGATTCTCGGTTTTGCCGGAAGCCTGCGGAAAAATTCCTTTAACAGGGCGCTCCTCAAAGCCGCGGTGGAGCTCTGTCCGAAGGAAGCTGAGATGGAGACCTTCGACCTCGAAGGCATACCCCCGTTCAACCAGGACCTCGAGGCCGACCCGCACCCGAGGGTTAAGGAGTTCAAGGCGAAGATACGCGCCGCCGACTCGCTCTTGATAGTCACCCCCGAGTACAACTATTCCATTCCGGGGGTCCTTAAGAACGCGATAGACTCCGCCTCGCGCCCCTACGGCGACAGCGCCTTTGCCGGAAAGCCCCTGGGCATCATGGGGGCCTCCGTCGGCATGACGGGAACGGCCAGGGCCCAGTACCACCTCCGCCAGTGCTGCGTCTTCCTCGACATGTATCCGATGAACCAGCCCGAGGTGATGGTGCCGTTCGCCAATGAAAAGATAGACGAAAAGACGGGAAAGGTCACCGACCCCAAGACAAAGGCCAAGATAGAGGAGCTGATGAAGGCCCTCATAACATGGACCTTGAGGATGAGGCCGCTTGAGAAGGTGGTGTGAGTGAGGAAGCGGCGAAGAATAACGCTAAAAAGGCCGGTATGAGACCGGCCTTTTTTATTAACAGGATGCGGGAAAACTCTTTGAGAGAACCTTTTTGTAAAAAGTTTCTCTCAACTCGGACTTTAATAAAAAAATTCAGTTCATCCTGACAAAACCCCCAAAAAATTTGGGGGTTTTGTCAGGAACTAAAAGTCTTTGAAAGGGTCTGGGGGAAACCTTTCTACAGTTCGGCAGCTCGCCGGCTCACGAAGTGATAAGGCGAGCTATAAAAATGTTAATTCCTTGCCGATTGAAGCCGTCGAAGACGGCTTCAACAAGTTTTCCCCCAAAAAGGGTTTTTCAGCAAGCTGTTAATATAAAAAAGCTGTCATTGCGAGCGCAGGTCCTGTCCGCCCCTTTACTTTCCCCCCTTGCTGGGGAGGACCGAGGTGGGGGGAAAGGCTTTTACTTTGCTTACTCAAGATGAATGCGAAATGCTTCCGCTTCCACCCCCCATCCCGGCCTTCCCCCGCAAGGGGGGAAGGGGATTTCTGGCGTTCAGGGCCGCGCTCCCCGCGATAGTTAAAGACCTCGTCACCCTCCCCTCAATCCCCTCCCATCGAGGGAGGGGAAGTTTAAAAAAAGGACCTGCCCTTTCTGCCCTCTCCCCTTGTGGGAGAGGGCCGGGGTGAGGGGTGCCTATCGTCTATGGCCGGCTTTATATCGATATGCCCGGCGAGATGAATGCGAGGAGCGAAGCAAGCGTGGGCTCAAGCCCTTTGTGGACTATCCCGTTAATGCCGAGCGTTGCGGCCACCTCGACGAAGAACGGGCGGTCATCGACGTAGACCGTCTCAACGGGGCGGGCCTGCGCGGCGTCTAGCGCTATCGTATATATGGCCTGTTCGGGCTTTCGCGCGTGGACGAAGCAGGACGAGACGAAAAAATCTATAGTATCGGCAAGATTGAACTTTTGGATCCTGTAGATATTGAGCTCGCGCCCCTCGTTATTTACCGCAACGACCTTCAATTTATACCTCGACTTTACCTCGCGCACGAGCTCTATCATCT
>DAIDBB010000174.1 GCA_027310325.1 bacterium
AATGGGGGACCTCAAGGTAGACATCCTCAGGAGATTCGTCGCTATCGCTTCCGACTGCCCCCGTTCCTCGGCCCCGACCCCGGGATATGCCCCTGGAGTATCGATAAAGGTGAACACCGGCATTTTGAAGCGCTCCGCGAGTTCCATAAGGCGCAAGGCCTTTCTGTAACCTTCCGGGTTTGGCATGCCGAAATTCCTAAGGACTTTCTCCTTGGTGTTCCTGCCCTTCTGGTTTCCGAGAACGACAACGGGTTTTCCCTCAAGCCGCGCCAACCCGCCTACTATTGCCGGATCATCTTTAAAACGCCTGTCCCCGTGAAGCTCGACAAAGTCCTCGAAGATATTCTGTATATAATCAAGCGCGTAGGGCCTGTCCGGGTGCCTTGCCACTATGGTCACCTGCGAAGGCGTAAGTCTGGAGTATATATCCTTCAAGAGGACTTTGACCTTCTTCTCAAGCCTTGCTATTTCCTCTGCCGTACTGCTATCTCCGTCGGAATTATAGGACTTGAGCTCCTCTATCTTTCTTTCAATTTCCTCGACCGGTTTTTCAAATTCAAGCCAGTGTCTGTAAACCATCGATGGTTCTCCTTGTCCGTTTGGACTAACTTAACGACTCATCATACCGTCTTTAGGGCCGCGCCTGCAATAAGCTCTTTTATCCTGGCGCGGAGCTCCTCAGTGGGGCTTATCTTAAGTCCGTCATTAAGGCTTATTATGACCGTGCCGTCATCGGGATAAATAAGGTGCAGGTACACCCGCGAGGCCCCGGGGCTTGCCTTAAGAACGTCTCTTAATTCACCGAGCTTTGCGGTATCCAGCTCACTTGCGGGAATCGAGATATGGGTGTCCCTGGACTTTACCTTCTTAAGATTCCTCGCGTCATCGACCGGAGCGAGGTCGGAGGCCACAAGCTTGACCTCGTCTTCTTCCTTGTCGAGCCGTCCCGTTATGACAAGGGGAGCGTCCGAGGATATGAGCTCCCTCACCTCTTTATAAAGGTCAGAAAATACGACCACCTCTACAGAACCGGTAAGATCTTCAAGGCGTAGAAATGCCATCCTGTCTCCCTTTTTCGTCGTTATTTCCTTAAGCTCGGTTATAATGCCGCCTACGGAGACTTCACTCTTATCGGCCTTCTCCCCCAGGGACTCTATCGGCCCGGTCGTATACATTTCCAGCTCTTTTTTGAATCCGGCAAGCGGGTGCGATGAGAAGTAAAAGCCCAGGGTCTCCTTTTCCAGGGCCAATATCTCCTTTTCATTCATTGGCGGAGCGCCTCCGGACGGACCTGGCATGCTCTTTACGGGCGTTCCAGCCCCGGCTGAGGCCCCCAATGCGTCGAAAAGCGACCCCTGCCCGACGGTCCTGTCACGCTGCACCCCCTGGGCCGTTTCCATGGCCCCATCAAGCGAGCCAAGGAGCGCGGCCCTGCCTTCGCCTGAAAAATCAAAGGCGCCGCACTTTATCAGGCTTTCCACCACTTTTTTATTGACCTTCCTCGAATCCACCCTGCTCAGGAAATCCACCAGAGAGGAGAAGGGAGCGGCGCCGCGCACAGAGAGGATATCGTCGATAGCGGCGGTACCTACGTTTTTTATGGCTGCAAGCCCGAACCTGATCCTGTCCCCGGAGACGGTAAATTCGGTAGAGCTCTCATTGAGGGATGGCGGGTCGACCCCGATGCCCATTTCTTTGCATTCGTTTATGTACTTGACCACCTGGTCGGTATTACCCATGTCAGAGCCGAGGAGCGCGGCCATGAACTCTACCGGATAATGCGCCTTGAGATAAGCCGTCTGGTACGCTATGAGGGCGTATGCGGCGCTGTGGCTCTTGTTGAAGCCGTATCCTGCGAACTTCGCCATTAGGTCGAATATCTTTTCAGCCTTCTTTGGAGGTATGTTTTTCTTTTTCGATCCCTCGAGGAATTTCGTCCTCTGCACCAGCATCTCTTCGGGGAGCTTCTTTCCCATGGCCTTCCTGAGCACGTCGGCATCGCCGGGTGTGTACCCGGCAAGCACCTTGGCTATCTCCATGACCTGCTCCTGGTAGACCATGACGCCATAGGTGTTCTCGAGTATTTCCTTAAGCTCCGGCACTTCGTACTGTATGGGGGTTTTACCGTGTTTCCTGTTGATGAAGTCGTCGACCATGCCG
>DAIDBB010000200.1 GCA_027310325.1 bacterium
GGACGGGGACGTCCTCAATATCCGGGTAAGCGGGGAGATGACCATCTATAACGCTCGTGAGCTTAAAAAAGGGCTTGCGGCGCATCTCTTTTCTGCAAAAGAGCTGGTGATGGACCTAACGGAAGTAAGCGAGATGGATACAGCGGGCCTTCAGCTGATAGTGCTCGCAAGAAAAGAGTCGATGAGCTCCGGCAGGCGCCTCAGGATAGCGTCCTTAAGCGGGCCTGCCGAGAGGATTATAACGCTTTACGGCATGTCGGAGTTTCTGGGACTGAGCGGACAGACAAAGGGGCAATAAAGGGAATACTATGGGTAGTGAACTCGATAAAGGACTCGTTCGGGCAAGAGAGACTTTCATACAGGAGAGCCACGAGCTTCTTGAAGCTATGGAAGGGGCCCTCCTGAGGCTCGAAAAAGACCCCGGGGACGCGGGCACGATAAACGCGCTCTTTAGATACGCCCATACGATAAAAGGCTCCTCCGGGGTGCTCGGGGCCGAAAGGGTCGAGAAGTTCACCCACGTTGTCGAGAACCTCCTTTCGAGGGTGCGGGATAACGATATCCCTCTCTCCGCCGCCATCATCGGGGTGATGCTCGAGTGCCGCGACCATATATTGCGCCTCGTCGGCCTTTTCGCCGAAGGGATGGAAGACCTGCCGGAGGGTCTTGCGGCCCAGGACGAGCTTCTTCTTAAAAAGCTTAACGCCTTCCTCCCTGGGACGGTCGCCCGCGAAGAAGGCGGATGTGAGAAAGAAGGGCCCACGGCGGAGGGCAGACGGTCGGAAAACGGCGCCTGGCACATCTCGGTGCGCTTCGGCAAGGACATGTTCAGAAACGGGATGGACCCGGCGTCTTTCATAAATTATTTATCGAAGATAGGCGAGATAATCGGTCTCGCGGCCATCCATGACGCGATGCCCCCTTATGAGGAGATGGACCCGGAGAGCTGTTACCTCGGCTTCGAGATAAGCCTCAGGACCGACGCGGACAGAAAGACGATAGAGGACGCATTCGAGTTCGTACGCGAGGACTGTACTCTTACGATAATCCCGCCGCACAGCGCCGTCGAGTCCTACATAGATCTCATAAGAAACATGCCGGACGATGCCGGAAAACTCGGGGAGATACTCGTCAAATCAGGGGCGCTGACCGACAGAGAGCTTAAAAAGGCCCTTTCAGCGCAGGCAGGCACTGGTGGCGAAAAGTTGGGCGAACTGCTGGTCGAAAAGGGGGCGGTGGAGCCGCAGGTCGTGGATGCGGCCCTCGATAAGCAGGAGAAGACACGGTCGAAGGATACGCGCACCATCCGCATAGACGCTGACAAGCTCGATACCCTCATAAACCTCGTTGGCGAGCTCGTAAGCACGGGCGCCAGCATGGAGGAGCACGCGAGGAGGCTCAAGGACGGCTGGCTCACCGAGTCGTCGTCCGTCATGGCGCGCCTCGTCGAGGGGATAAGGGAAAGCGCAATGAGGATACGGATGGTCCCCATCGGCGAGACCTTCGGCCGCTTTCAGAGGGTCGTGAGGGACACAAGCCGGAGCCTCGGCAAAGACATAGAGCTTTTAATAACCGGCGGGGAGACGGAGCTCGATAAGACCGTCGTCGAAAAGATAAACGACCCGCTCATGCACCTCGTACGGAACGCCGTCGACCATGGCATAGAAGAGCCGGAGGAAAGG